>JABIFK010000112.1 GCA_018650745.1 Candidatus Latescibacterota bacterium
CCACACGGACACGGGTTCATCGCACACACCATCATAAAACACGCCGGATACGTTAGCGACACCACCGCTCGCGAAATCGTCACAAAGTTGTCCTCGATTGGCTGCCGGAGAGATTCCAACACTTGTTTTTTAAATTCGGGAAGCTCATCTAAGAACAACACGCCATGATGCGACAAAGACACTTCTCCGGGGCGTGGATAAGGTCCCCCACCAATCAGCCCCGCATCCGAAATGGTGTGATGCGGCGACCGAAAGGGTCGTGTAGCCACCAATGCCGTATTGGGTGGAAGCAAACCAGCCACCGAATGAATTTTGGTCGTTTCCAAAGATTCATCCAACGTCATCTCTGGTAAAATGGTTGGCAACCGTCGCGCCAACATTGTCTTGCCCGACCCAGGCGGCCCTAGTAAAATTAAATTGTGTCCTCCACTGGCCGCTACCTCAAGTGCACGCTTAGCATGTTCTTGTCCGCGTACATCTCTAAAGTCCACCCGATGTGCCATCGCCTGACGAAACACCGCTTCCATATCCACTTCAAATGGCGCAATGTCACAATACCCTTCTAAAAAATCCAGTGCCTCAGTTAAGTCGCGCACAGGCAACACATCGATACCGCCCACAATCGTAGCTTCACGCGCATTCTCTACAGGCAATAGAATGCCTTTTAATCCAACACGTTTCGCCTCAACCGCCATCGACAATGCACCACGCACGGAACGCACCTCCCCATCTAAGGCCAACTCACCCCAAACAGCATATTGCGACAGTTTCTTCTGTGAAATATGTCCACTGGCCGCTGCAATGATACCTACTGCAATAGGCAAATCAAATGCTGAACCCTCTTTGCGAATATCTGCTGGTGCCAAATTCACCGTGATTCGATGATTGGGAAAAAGACGCCCAGAGTTCTTAATAGCCGCCGTCACCCGGTCACGGCTTTCTTTTACCGCACTATCGGGCAAACCCACCACAGAAAAAGCCGGAAGCTGATTGGCAATATCTGTTTCCACATGCACCACATATGCATCAATGCCCAACGTTGTACACCCCAATACCCGAGACGTCATAACACACTCCTTATAAAAAACGTTTGTTCAAGAAAACCTGTCACAGATCACAGACCAAAAGACAGTAATTTGTTGACCTGAGACTCTCTTTTGACAGGCAAGGAACGTGCCGAAACGATTACCTTTATTTATTGGTGTATTTTCATTCATTGATTTTGAACAATCCGTTCAATCACCTGTTTAAAACATGCCACAACATGCCATAAAAAAAACCGTTCCAAAAAGGAACGGCCATTACCAGCATCAATCTTATTGGGCATTTTTTTATTAAACCCTATCAGTAACAACAATCTCCACATCACAATCCAAAACCTGAAGCAATGAAAGCAACTGTCCCATCGACTTTCGTGTATTGGCCTGATCAACCAAGCGATAAAACTGCGTTGCAGACGTATTCAATCTGCGGATAATCTCGCGTTTGCTCAACGGTGTTTTCACAAGACGTTTCTGTGCTTCTATGGTGAGTTTGTAAAACAATGTCTCACGTAAGTAATCTGGATCTTGGTTGTATTCTAACACTTGATCGATATGAATGGTATCCTCGACACCAGATGCCAAGCAATACGTAAACCCTTCGGAACCAAGTTCTTGATCAACATAAACATCTTCAAGAAGTTGGGCGATCAAACGTAAAACCTGACGATCTTGCCATCTTTCAGCACCACAATGTGATCAGCTAGTCGCAAAGCCGCACGCCCGTGGAAAACGACCAAGAAAAAGCGTGATTTTACTAAAATACAGGGAACAGCCCCCATCACCTTAACGCCCACGAAATACCTGCGAGAGGCCATACAGAACCCCAACCAAAGGAAAAAGCACAGGTCTTTTTTTGCCCAATACCAAAAATATGCTCAGAAAAAACATTCGAAACAAAAACATCGACGCCTCCATTTTTCAGATTTCTGCTGATCAAATCCAAAAGTCAGTAACCCGATCTCTCCCCTTTTTTAAAGTGTCAACACATGCTCCTGATTAAGAAGGAATCACAGGCAATAAAATATGTGAAGGATACTCAGGGACATGATGAATCGTCTGGTTTGCACAACAAAGGTCAACATCCATTCCAAAAGTATGACCGGTATTGGCATTGCGATCAAAACGTGGAAAGTTGGATGAGGAAATATCCAAACGAATACAATGCCCCTTTTGAAAGACATTGCCCGTCACGCCAACCTCGATTTCGTATTCGTAAATTCGATTTGGTTCTAACAGCAGAGGATCACTGAAACTTTGGCGATAGCGTGCCCTTACAATGCCATCACACAGGTTTTTGGCATACCCCGTCGGAGAAACATCAACCAACTTAGCGGTCCAATCCGTATCGGTAACATCGGTCGCAGCATAAAGAACAACTTTGATTGGCCCAGTCACTTCTAAGTCGGCTTCCATAGGTGCACTGGTATAACACAAGACATCTCCGCGCATTTCCACGGGGCGCTGATCGTAAGGCCCCCAAGGTACAACATCGGGCGAACAGCAATTGTTGCCACCCACAGTTTGCACCGGATTATTGGGGTCATAAATATAGTGATCTGGTATCTCTTGGACCGGAAGATCCGTAGAAAGATGCCCATCGCCTATCAGGCTGTTCGCCTGACCATTGGAATGTAGATACCATTTCTGCCAATCTGTGCGTGCCAAAGGCCATTCATGTTCGTTACGCCATTTGTTGATACCCATAATAAAAAGTCGAAGCGGCGGCTCATCTAAAATGCCGTTATCAATGCCTTTGAGCCAGTGATCGAACCACCTCATTTCCACCGTTTCAAGATCGATCATCGAATGCGCACCAAAATCGATGTCACCCGTTCGTGTTGACAGACTCAAAGCGTGTGGCCAAGGACCGACGACCAGCTTGCTTTGTCGTGCTTCAGGCGTGCCACCATTTAAGCACAGACCATTGAAGTTGGTAAACGTTTGCGGTGCGTAAAGGTCATACCAGCCGCCCATATTAAAAGCCGGTACAGAAATATCACCCCAGTGGTTCTCTCCATTCATAGCATCCCAATAATCGTCATAAGAGGGATGTTCAATCCAATCTTTCCAAAAACCGAGATCTCGCCCAGCGGCTTTGTCCATATCCATCACAGGAAGCGTGCGAAAAGCTTCTGTCCAATTGTGAAAATCAATACTCTGAGCCGTACGCGCCGTCGTGCGCATGCCCCAAGTTAGCATCACATTTAATTGAAAAGCACCGCCTGGATAAACCAATCCTGTATAGCTGTCGTTACAGATAACACGAGGCGCCATACAGGTAAGATATGGACTCCCATGTGGTGCGCTCTGCCACTGAGTCGTTCCCAAATAAGACGCACCAGACGTACCAATTTTACCATTGCTCCAAGACTGCTGCCCAATCCACTCTTGTGTATCATACCCATCAGGGCCTTCGCGAAAAGGATAATACTCGCCTTCCGAATCCCAGCGCCCTCGAACATCTTGAATCACACAGACATACCCTTGATTGGCCAGCCGACGACCCTTTTCAATAAGAGTGTCAACATTATTGCTATAAGGGGTTCGTATCAAAACCGTTGGGAATGGACCAGATGCTTTCGGTCGATAAATATCGGTAGAGAGCTGAACACCATCGCGCATCGGCACGTTGACATCCAATTGCATTTCTACTTCGTGATGAGACGGCATAGGAATTCCTTAGAGATAAATAAGCATCGCCTTTTGCACGACAATATACGCGTGTTCTTTGCCAATCAAAAATCAAATCTGTTTATATTTTGGGCTCTTTCCCACACCTGTCGCCATTTCTTAAGCTGTTCGTGATATATATATATATATATGTTTTCTGTCATGGTGCTCATTTCCAAAGACTTTATCCTGTCCAAAAGTGTAGGTATGGCTCTGTCCCTTAATCTGGTGTGTGGGATTCTTTTTTAAGCTATATTTAGATAACTCGAACTGCAAAAGCACGATGGATAATATCTTGGAGGAAAAACCAATGTTAAGCGACGATTATCTCAAAAAAGGGCTTGTCGCACTCAGTCGTGCCCACACAAAGGGTGCGATGGTTGCTCATACGGGTGCAGCCGTTGTTGCAGCGTATTACTTTTGTAAAGAAAACAACCTCGAAGAATCTGCCCAAGAGCCTTTCAAAAAAATAGTAGACGCCACAATCGCAGAGAACGGACAATTTTGGGGTGCCAATTCTAAAGATGCCGAAGCCCAAGACGCTCTCTTTGCATCGCACACAGAGGAAGAAAGCAATCCAGAATTACTCCAAGAGATCGTATCGGCCTTAGATCAAAAGATTTTCCTTTTGCGATCAGCCGGCCACTGCACAATTTTCACCTCATTGGCACTAAAAGGACTGCGTCAGATGCCACACCTGATCACACCCTCAATTGTAGGTGGCGTTTGCAAGCTGATTGAAAAGTTCGGCGACTCACCCGGAAGAGGCTATTATGGAAAGGAAAAAGGATGGCTTTCGGGAATTCCTGTAGAACCAGAAAAACACCTCGCACCGTATCAAAACATGGAACATGTCATCCAGACAGCATTTCAAGAACTCATTGGGCATAACCAAATCAAACAAACAGGATACGGTGGCCATGTCCACCTCATCACCCACACCAATGCCCTCTTAGAGTTGGAAGAGATGGGATATGGGGAACTCTCTCAAAAAGGATACCTTGCCCACCAAACGCACATCATGCTGTTGCGGAGCTTACCGCCAGATGATAAAAATGGAGACCCTGCCCTTTTTCAGCCAGCCGCATTTAGTTCTCTTACATACGATTACTGGAATACTTATGATCCAAAAACAGTAGCGTCAAGCGGCTTACAACGTGGGGGGCAGGACCATGCTTTAAAGATTAGCTATGCCTTCTTCCACATCATGAAACAGATCAAGGACCCAGATATACGAGATACGTATATGCAGCAGCTTGGTTATGTCACCTGAACAAGCAAATATGTTCTCTACCATTCACAGATGCCCTTGAGACCCAATAAAGTCCCGGGACAATATATTTTCGAGCAACAACTCTTTATAATTCTTCCTGCGTGCCTGTAGTGCCAGACCACGGTTTTTTCACCTCGGTGTCCGCATAAATTTGCTCATAAACACCACAGAGACATCATCACATTAGATGACATAAAACTCCCTATCTATCATGAAAATGTCAAATTCGCGTCAACTTCATGACATACTTAGAATGGAAAAATTCGGTATACTTCTGAAACACAACGCCCAACCGTGGCGTCACAACTTAAAATAACAGGAAAACAAAGCACCGGATGTACCTGTCGGTGTGATTTGGGGTCCTCGCGCCGTCCCGCCAAGAACTCGCGCGAGGACCTTTCTATGTACGGATCAAAAAAATCAGTCGCAAGTCGCAGGTCAACGGGTCACAAATCAAAAACTTGTGATTCTTTGGACCTGTGACTTTAAAACCTGAGACTTGTGACCGATTTACTGCGCCGTCCCGCCAAGAACTCGCGCAAAATAGATCCTCACCCAATGCTTGTTTTCAAAAAAATCCCAAAATCCCGTTAATCGTTTTATTCCAACAACTTATCCACAAAAAAATAAAAAAAGCGCTTACTCATTCATCCTCCAAATCACCAAAAAAGGGAAGGAACGAGCAGGCGCCTCAAGGACTGGAGGGGCTATCCCACTGAAACTCAATAAGTTTCGGAATATTGTTTTTTTCACAGGCCAGTCAGAAATAATATAGCGGATCAAAAACCGTGCGTCAAGAAAAAGTTTGAAATTTCACTTTTCAAGGGTTAATATGCACGGCAGATAAGTCGATCAATCATCTCGTGATTTCCCACCCAAACCAATCTTATTTATCAAAAAGAGAATCCAAACATGACCGATACAGACAAATATCTCTTTGACGTGCATGGCTACTTGGTCATCAAAAATGTGCTCTCAGCCGAAGAGCTTGCAACTGCCAATGCCGCCATTGATCATTATGCCGATCACATCCAAATTCGCCCAAACGATTTGGCCAGAAAATCTGATAACCTAAAAGGCACAACGGGTCGAGGTGATTTAGGCGGGATGCTCACATGGGACAAACCCTATTGCGACATATATCGCGATATGATGGTCAACACCAAACTCACGCCGCATTTAGACACGTTACTCGGTCCTGGATTTCGCTTGGAAGCCATGAGCATTATTACGATGGACGAAGGCGCAGAGGGGTTTTGGTTTCACGAAGGCGGCGAACCCTTAGATCGGTCGCGCACTTACCGCTATCACAACGGGCGCATGTTTTGTGGCATGACCAATATTGCTGTGCAACTCAGCGACGTGGGCCCAAACGACGGCGGATTTGCCTGTTTGCCCGGCAGCCACAAAGCCAACTACCCATGCCCCGATGACATTCGCCTGTATCAAACGCATCAAGAGCGCATTGCACAAATTCCCGCCCAAGCAGGCGATGCCATTCTCTTTGCCGAATGCCTCATGCATGGCTCATTGCCTTGGATGGCCAAACACCAACGTCGCTCGGTCATTATGCGCTACAACACAGGCGTTACAGCCGAGCGTATCCTGGGCACCTATACACCGCCACCATTTTATGAAGAATTAACCGATACACAAAAATCTGTTATATCAGCGCCACACTATCGAAAAGAAGACAAAGGCTCACGACTCTATAAAGCAAACCAATAAGCACCTTCCGTCTATCTTATACTTGATACAAATGCGTGCCACCACGCTATCTCATCAGGTACACGCAAAAGATGTGTTTTTCCTGGCGCATCAGACGCACCCAACCCTGGTGCCAAAACCTGTGTCGCATCGTCATTCAACAACCCATCAGCAATCACCCCTTCCAACCGATCTTCCGAACAAATTGCCAAAACATGCGTCACAGTGACCACATGCCGATCCAGTAAAAAATCCACGTGCCAACGCAAACGTTTTTCGCCCTTTGGCAAAACACCGACACCAAAAGCATCCACAATATCCTCACGAATCTCCTGTGCTTTTGTAGATCCACTCCGCGATGCGTGACGCGCCAATCGTTGTCCTAATTTTTTCCAAGTGCCCATTGCAGACCCCACATAAACATACGTTCCACTTTCCACTGCAATCTGCCGCCCGCCCATAAACCGACCAAACCGCACACGCAAATTTCTCTGTACGACGATACGCAACACATAGGCGCCACCACACGCACAGTCACCCAAGAGTGCAATCCGAGTGCGTCTTCCTTTGAAAAATGTAGAATGTGATGTGTTTTTCATACCGACCTCAGACGCCCTTCTTTTTCGTTGCTCTGCCTCGTGAAATATATCATCATAGACTGGAAGCTGTCTAATAATAGAGTAAAAAATGCCAGACTCAAACGGCAAAGAGTCACTGATTTGAAGAATGGCTCCATAGATAAAAGTTCCAACACCCAACAAACCCATAGAGGTTCTTGATATGTCGTCCAAGTTCACATTCCCGCCCGTTCATGAATTGCCCACTCAAGACACATTGCCAGATCCTTTCTTAGACCTCAATGGACAGCGCGTTCAATCCCGCGCAGACTGGCCAGCCCAGCGTGACCACCTAAAAGAAATGTTATCCCACTATATGTATGGCCAAATGCCATCACAACCGGATCCAGAGCAAATCACCATAAAAAAAACCTTCTCAGAGATTGCCTTTGATGGTTTGGGCATGCAAGAACATTTCACAATCACCCTCACGCGCAATGGCAAACAGACCGATTTGGACATCGCTCTGTTTCGCCCTCAAGAAACCAAACCTTACCCCACCATCATAAAAAACTGCCGCATTTTATTCGATACCGGGGCAGATCCCGCTCTTGATAGAATGCAACAAACAGCATCTTACGACATCGCAGCGGCTCAAGAAG
>JABIFK010000895.1 GCA_018650745.1 Candidatus Latescibacterota bacterium
ACACATTGTCTTAGGACATGAATATATGGGTATGCCGCTTGTCTTGAAGACATTGATGGCCAACGACCCGAGATTTCGGGCGATCTTTTATGCCCACGAAGTCACCACCATGCGCGGCATTGTGGAAAATGCACCAGGGCATGATATTATGTTCTACAACACCTTGCGCAACGCGCTGAAAACTGGGACAGATGTTACCCAGTCTTTTGGTGACCCGTCTGAGAATTACCGTCATGCCCTCGTCGAAAGGGCGCAGCATTGTGATGGTATTTTTGCTGTTGGTGACCCTGTTGTAGATGAATTGAGATTTATGGGTGAGGCGTTTCGACAATATCCGATAGACTTGGTTTATAACGGTTTACCGGCAATCGAATTGGTGGCAGAGGAACGGCTTGCGGCTTGGAATCGGTTGCGGTTCTATTCAGAACAATTGTTGGGTCACATTCCCGATGTGATTATGACTCATGTGACTCGTCCTGTTGTTAGCAATGGGCTCTGGCGTGATTTTCGGGTGTTAGAGCATTTGGACAATCTGATGTCTTCTCAAAATATGACTGGCGTATTCTTTATTTTGACTTCGGCTGCCGGAAAACGTTCGGCGCAGGATGTTCGAGAGATGGAAGCTGCCTATGGTTGGCCCGTTTCTCACCGAATGGGCGCACCTGATTTGATGGGGCCTGAAGCGGGCATTTGGGCTGATATGGAGGCATTTAATGGCAAAGCGAAGGCCATTCGGGCCGTATTGGTCAATCAGTTTGGTTGGGACAGAGACAGTTGTGGCGAGCGCATGCCAAAAGACATGAGTTTTATGGACTTGCGAAAGGGCACAGATGTAGAATTTGGACAATCTATTTATGAACCTTTTGGTATTGCTGTGTTAGAACCTTTGTGTTTTGGGGCAATATGTGTACCCAGTTCTGTTTGCGGTTGTTGTGGCTATGTACAGCGTGTCACAGAGGGGCAGGGAGCAAAAGGGATTGTTGTTGCTGATTATACATCCCTTGACGATTATGACGCATTTGACGATGCCCGAAGTATTGGGTTGGCAGAACGCAATCATTTGGAGGCTGCGCGCAGTGAATTGTTGGCGTGGGAAATCATGAATCGCTTACCGAAATCTGATGAAGAGCGTGTTGCGTATTTAAATGATGGTTTTACATTGGCAAGCAAGATGGGATGGGAAGCTGTGTGTAAAGATTACTTTTTGCCAGGGATCCAACACGCAATAGACAAACGACATGGAAACGATTAAGGGATTCGTGCGTCTAAAAGACGCGCGCTGTTCTTATATTTATTTATGAAAATCTGGACATATGTTTGATCATGACAGAGAAAGGGTAAAATGCGTTGGTTTAAGAGCTGGTATTTGATGTTATGGGTGGCCCTATTGGGGTGTAGTACTGAAAAGACGAATCCAGTAGGAAATGGCTTTATCAGCCGAGATCCAGGGCAAGTTGTCACATTGCCTTCGCTTGGCCTGCAATCAGGGGGGTCGTTTCAAGAAATTTTGTTGCCTATTATAACAGGTCAACGTGAAGAAATCCTAATTGGTCAAATGAATGGTTTCCAGTTTCAGAGCCTATTCCGGTTTCGAGTCCCTGTAGATTCCTTGGCACAGCTTGCTGGTGGTCATGCTGCGGACTTTGTTGCCGATGCTGTTTCTATCAATTTGGGTTTGAGAGATGAGCGGTTGGTTCAGCAATCGCAGGTTGTGATTCTTGAACCGAATGACGCTTGGGGTGAAATCCAATCCTTTGTTGACTCATTAACTCGCTCTGAACGCGACTTCGCGGCTGTTCCCATCCCTGGTGCTATCGGACAAGTTAAAGGCGACTCTACGCTTGTAGTAGAATTGCCCGTGTCCTATTTGGATGCTGCCCGTGGTATAAACGCTACGGCACCTCAAATCGAATTCATGGTTGCGCCAGATGGTCTAGATGCGTTTTTGTTGGACGTGGTTTCCCGTGAAGGACAAACCATTGCTGCAATAGGCAGGCGCCCTTTGTTGGTTGTGCCTTATCGGGTGGG
>JABIFK010000429.1 GCA_018650745.1 Candidatus Latescibacterota bacterium
AGGCACCCCCATCACTGCACCTGTGCCATAATCCATCAATACATAGTCTGCCACCCAAATGGGGATGTTTTCTTTTGTGATTGGGTGGATCGCACGGATACCCGTATCCATACCCGTTTCGTTCTCCCTCAGGTAACAGCCTACTTGTTTTGCTATCGGGTGATCCGATGACAGCGCGATAAATGTGACACCAAACAGGGTGTCCGGTCGCGTTGTAAAAACAGTTAATTGTGTTTCTTGATCTGGAATAGTGAAAAAAACTTCTGCTCCTTCCGAACGTCCAATCCAATGGCGTTGCATGGTTTTGACGCGATCTGGCCAATTGGGCAAATCATCTAATCCTTTTAACAACGCATCGGCATAAGCGGTGATTTTTAAAAACCATTGTTGCAAGGGTTTCTCAATAATCTCTGTATCACACCGCTCACAAGCTCCTGCAATGACTTCTTCATTTGCCAACGTGGTTTGGCACTGTGGACACCAATTTACTGACCGTTCAGTTTGATAAGCCAAACCATGTTCATACAGTTTTAAAAACAGCCACTGATTCCAGCGATAATATTCTGGGTCACTGGTGTTGATTTCAGAAGACCAGTCATTATGAATACCCAAACTTTTGAACTGCTGTGATTGTATGGCAATCTGTTTGTCTGTCCATTCTTGCGGATGCACGCCATGTTTAATGGCCGCAATTTCGGCTGGTAACCCAAACGCATCCCACCCAATAGGACGAAACACATTGTCCCCTTGCCGAATGCGATAGCGTGCAACCACATCCCCAATGCCATAATTTTTCACATGTCCCATATGCAAGGGTCCCGAAGGCCCAGGGAACATATCCAACACATAAGCCCTCGGCTTTTTCGAGTCTTCTTCCACATTCAACGTATCTTCACGCTCCCAAACTTCTTGCCAGTGTTTCTCTATTTTCTGAAAATCATAAATATCCATCACATTCACCTTTAAAAAAATGAATCAAAAGCATCATCAAGCACAGCACACTATTCCTATTGGTACGACCTTCGTATTTTCTCCAACTTTCGTAGGCCACTGAACTTTATGTGCTCTCAAAAGTTATTTGTGCTGTGCAGCCTCCCCGGCATTTGAGGGGCGACTTTTTCGCTTCCTTTTTAGTCGTTTAAAAAGGAAGTCGCCGAAGGCAGTGCGAGCAACATGGTTAAGACCTATCTCCAACCATCGTTACCCCAAGGTTTCTATTTTGCCAAGTACCCCGCCAACTTATTCAACCCATCCAAGTAAGCCCGCGCACTGGCCGCAATAATATCCGTCGCGGCCCCTCGCCCAACAACTTGCCAATCATCAATCGCAAGTTTAACCGTCACTTCACCCATCGCCTCCGTACCACTGGTGACTGACCGAATGTCATAATCCACCAACCGAGGCGATATATTGGCAACCGATGCAATCGCACCATACAAAGCATCTACAGGTCCATCACCACATGCCGCCCCTTCCGTGATCTGATCTCCTTCACGTAATTTGACGGACGCTGTTGGCATCGCTTTGGTACCCGTTGTAATCTGGAATTCTTCCAAACGATATACCTCGGGTTGGTCACGAATTTCATCGTGCAAAATGGCAATGAGGTCGTCGTCAAAAACTTCACGCTTTTTATCTGCCACAACCAAGAAACGTTGATAAACCTGTTCTATTTCTTCAGTAGAAACGATGTGTCCCAATTCTTCCAAGCGGTGGCGCACCCCATGCCGACCTGTTCGAGCAGTGAGCACCACTTGTGTTTGTGACATCCCCACGTCTTCGGGTGACATAATTTCATACGTGGTGCGATCTTTCAGCACACCATCCACGTGAATACCCGAGCTGTGCGCAAATGCATTTTCACCAATGACCGCTTTGTTTGGCGAAACAGGCATGCTCATCGCATCGGAGACCATACGGCTGGTACGATGGAGTTCTTTGGCATTGACACGCGTGTCCAAACCAATGGCATCTTGACGTGTGCGCAAAGTCATGACCACTTCTTCTAAAGCGGCATTACCTGCCCGCTCTCCCAAACCATTAATGGTACACTCAACTTGCCG
>JABIFK010000374.1 GCA_018650745.1 Candidatus Latescibacterota bacterium
AAATGATGCTCTGGTGCCGTGTTAAGAGATCGCCAGATAGAGCCTGAGTAAATCGTTGTGCGCGATGAATCAGGCTTTTTTTATGGTGACCGGCTGGCAGACGGTGAATCAGGTTTTCAAATGCGCGTCTCCCTATTTTGGGAACGCGTGTATAGCCTCGGCTCAACGGTATATTCCAATAGCGTTCATATCCCGCAAAGAGTTCGTCTGCGCCTGTGCCAGATAGGGCAACCGTAACATGAGATCGGGCCAATTGAGATACCAAGTATGTGGGAATAGCTGAAGAATCGCCAAATGGCTCATCGAAGTGTCCGATGACTTGTTCAAAGAGGTCGTTAATGTTTGGGTTTACGACAAGGGGATGGTGCTGGGTGCCGAAGTGGTCGGCAATGGTTTGTGCATGCGCCAATTCGTTATAAGATTGTTCTTCGAAACCAATTGAGAATGTTTGAACCGGTTGATCGGTGAGTTGGCTCATGAGAGCCACGATATAACTGGAATCAATTCCGCCACTTAATAATGCACCCAATGGCACATCTGAAATCATCTGGCTTTTGACAGCTTGGCGCAATCGTTCTTGGAGTTCTGCTGCAATATCTGCTTCTGATCTATTTGAGAGTTTCTGGGCAAAGGACAATTTCCAATAGGGACGGATGTTGATTTGTCCAGCTTGCCAATTTAAAATATGGCCTGGCAGTAATTTTTTGATGTGTTTGTAGATCGTGCGTTCACCTGGGATATATTTATAACTGAGATACAGATTAAGTGCCTCTGTATCCATTTCTTGGGAGATGTCGGGGTGTTGTAAAAGGGCCTTGATTTCGGATGCAAAAACAAAAAGTGAGCCCACTTGAGCATAATACAGCGGTTTGATCCCCAAACGGTCTCGAGCGATGAGCACATTGCGCTTTTTTTGATCAAATATGGCAAAGGCAAACATGCCGTTGAGCGGCATAACACAATTTTCTGCATCATCTTCATAGAGATGAACAATTGATTCAGTATCGCTTTGCGTTGAGAGGCGATGGCCTCGGCCTTGGCACGTTTTGCGAAGCTCTGGGTAGTTGTAGATTTCGCCATTAAAGACAATATGGCAGGTTTTGTTTTCGTTGCTAATGGGTTGATGTCCCCCAGCAACATCAATGACACTCAGGCGGCGCATTGCAATGCCAACGTTTCGATCAATTAGATGTCCGCTGTCGTCTGGCCCGCGATGTGTGATGGCATTGTTCATCGCAAGCAATATATCTTTTGAGACCGGCGCATTGATGTCGCTGTTTAAGATGCCGACGATGCCACACATGAGGCTGTCTTTCTGTCAATTTCGTTGTAAAGGGTGAGATACGATTCGGCAACGGATCGCCATGATCTCTTTTCTGCATCTAACCGGGCATTATGACCGAGTGTTTGTCTTAAATTTGAACTTTTGAGCAAGGTCGATAGTGCGTTTGATAATGGTTCTTTGGCAGAAGCCTGAACCAATAGGCCATTTTTGCCATCTGTGATGAGTTCTTCGCTTCCTGGAATGCGTGTGGCCACGATGGGAAGGCCAGATGCCATGGCCTCTAAGACGGCATTAGACATGCCTTCGACAATAGAGGGCAATACAAAAAGGTCGGCTTGTTGATAAACCGAAGGCATTTTGTCTGGCGGATGTGCTTCAAATGTGACACGATCCGATAGGTTGAGTTCCTGAGCAAGCTTTGGTAATTCATGACGCAGAGAACCATCTCCTACCATTTGAAGGTGCCAGGGCTCGTTTTGAATATTGGCCAGTGCCTTTAGCAAAACATCCAGTCCTTTATAGGGCTCAAGCCTACCGACATACAATAACTTCTTGATGGTGTTGGTTGATTCTGGGCTGGGATAAAAACGTTGTGTATCAATGCCATTCGGTATGACGCCAACGTCAAGCTTCGGGCTGATGCGTTGGGCTATTTGGCGCAAACCATCACTATTGGCCACGCACGCATTTGCCTTGTGCCAAATAGGAAGGCTGACGGTTTTCATCAATCCGGTGATACCGTCTTTGCCGCCGTGTACATCGCGCCCACGAAATGAGATTAGATACGGGGATCCCAACACTTGTTTCAACGTGTATCCGATAATACCTGCGGGTATGCCAAAAAACGTGTGGATGAGATTGGGGCGGTTTTTAATACAAAATAGAGTACTTTTGGCCATGACGCTCACGAGGTAAGAGATGATTTCGTGGGGGTGTGACTCCAAAGTGTCTTTTCGCCACGCAGGCACGCGGTGGATGGTATATCCGTCGCGTAATTCTGTTTTGGGCAGGTTGGCATACGCTGAGGTCATAACGGTAATTGAGACACCCAAAGTTGCCAATTCTCGTGCTATCTGAATGGTTGCCGTTCCGGCGCCGCCACCTACGGGCGGAAATTCGTGGTTGAGTATGAGTACGTTCACGGTTTTTTAGGAGAGGTTGTTGCTGCTGTGGGGGCTTGCATAGCTGCCTGCTGGATGCGATGGATTGCAAATGTATCGTTTTGATAGATGGTTTGGAAATGTTGGGAATTCTTGGAAACGATGGGACGGAAAATGTAGTTGTACGGGCCTACTGCAAGATGTGAGATTTCATTTTCTTGGGCAAATGCAAGCAATTGGTCTATATCCCAGTGCACTTCAAACGTGTTATAACACACGGCGGTACGCGCGCCTGTAAAAAGTTTCATGACACGTGGATGGCTAAAGATGATGCCCGATAGGTCATTTTTATGTTCTCGCACTGTTTGGAAGAGGGTATTGGTATTGGTGTCGAGCAATATGTTTGCACCTGGTGCTGTTGGGTAAAAGACAAAGTAGACCCAATACATTAAAAAGAGCGGAGCGTAGATGCTGGCAGGTGCAAAAGGCCTGAGGCGGTGTGTTAGTCTAAAAGGTTTGGGCCATTTTGTATGGCGCAAGATGAATATTGCCGTCAGGCGAAGGCCAACAAATGTGTGTAGTGTTAAAATGGGAATAATGGGAAATAAATAACGAATGCTTTGATTCCAGCGATATAATAAGATGACGGCCAAATAGGCGACAACAAACACATCGTGGTATTGTATGCCCTTGTTTTTGAGGTTGTGTATTACCCCTCTAAAGAAGAGCCCCGCAAAGATAAGTAGGACGCTGTTGTTGATAATAATAAAATGAAGTGTGTCTTCGTTGCGAGAAGGATACAGAGACAAATAGCGTAAAAGGCCGCGTTTGTAAGCCGCAATGTTTTTGATAAAATTATGATAAAGGTCTATTGGATGGAACGATAAGTGTTCTAAATAGTTCCCGCCGCCGCTTCCTGCCGCTTGGTAAATGAGGCTCGCGCCCAGAATAGCTACAAGGGTACAAACGATTGTACTGCGTAGGTGGGAACGTTGGAAGAGCAATACAAAGCCCCCCAATGCGCCAATCAGAATAATGCCACGTGTATGGAAACTACAAACAAGCACAAATGAGACGGTGACCAAAAGCGTTGTGCGCCAATTAGGTGTTGAAGTTAGGTATTGGTGTATGGCATAAATACAGATGAGTGTGAGTGCTAAAAATGGAACGTCGCAGAGCACATTGTTTCCAAATTTGAGCATGCGAGGCGAGAGGGCTAAAAATGCCAGACTGCCCAACGCCCACATTCTTGGTAAATGGTTTTGGGCTATGCGCCAATAGGCCCATAATGCGAGGGCAAAAAAAATAGCGACTGTGATTTTTAAGGCAACAAAGTTGAGGTCAAATAGATAAAGTGCGGGTACCAATGATAGGGGAAATCCTGGAGGATAGGCACGTGGCCCTACTGGGTTTTTTACGGAATAGACATAGCCTAAATCTGCATAGGGTTGGCCCTGTACCAACTGTTGTGCATGCAAGATATATTGGCTAAAATCTCCGCCCCAGTTGTGTCCATCTCTGACGCCAGTAGCATGGAACAAAAAGATGAGCAAAATGCCTATAAAGACGAACGTCTTGTCTTTTGACATGTGTTGTTTCATGTTTCAATTTCCACTTGAACCGAGTTGACGGATGCGCGTGTTTTAAAAATATCGTGAACAGCCTCAATGACATCTTCTACATCTTGATCATTCATAGATGGGCCCAATGGCAATGACAGAGTTCTGTCTGAAATATATTCTGCTGCGGGAAACTGCCCAGGTTGATAGTTCAACACGTCGCGATAATAAGGCTGAAGGTGCACGCTGGTATAATGAATACCTGTGCCGATATTACGTTTGAAAAGCTCATGTTGAAATGCATCTCGTTCAAGTTTTGTTTCTTTGACATCTATCAAAATGGTGTAAAGATGGCGAGCATGTATGGTATTGGCAGATGTGGGGGCAGGTATTTTAATGGGCAAGTTTTGGAAGGCCTCATCATAACGTCGCCAGATTGATTCACGGCGTTTTAAGTTTTTGTCTACACGTTTGATCTGATGAAGGCCCAGTGATGCTTGAAGATCTGTCATGTTATATTTAAAGCCAGGGAATTGGACTTCGTAATGTTTGAAGCCGGAATCTGAGTAGCGTTTCCAAGCATCATGGCTGAGACCGTGTAGGGCATAAATTTTAAGTTTTTCGGCCCATTCCGCATTGTTGGTGGTGATCATGCCACCTTCTGCGGTGGTGATATTTTTGGTCACATAAAAACTGAAACAGGTCAGGTCACCGATCGTGCCAATTTTACCCTGAGGGGTATCGCTTTCAATGGCATGAGCCGCATCTTCAATGAGCATGAGATTGTGTTTTTTTGCAAGAGCTGTAAGCTTTTGCATGTCACAGGGGCGGCCTGCAAAGTGCACCGGAATGATTGCCCTAGTTTTGTCTGTTATAGCACATTCAATTTGATCTGGGTCTATGTTCAGTGTTTTGGGATTAATATCGACAAAGATGGGCTTGGCACCCACGTGTGTAATGGCATTGGCGGTGGCACAAAAAGTCATGGGTGTGGTAATGACCTCATCACCGGGTTTGATGCCCGATACGAGCATTGATAAATGAAGCGCAGCCGTGCACGACCCCACAGAGATGGCGTATTTGGCACCGATGAGGGTGCGAAATGCTTCTTCAAATGCCGTTGTCTTGGGGCCCGTACCAATCCAACCCGATCGCAATGTGGCAACCACTTCTGCAATCTCATCTTCTTCAATTTGTGGACGTCCAAAAACCAGAAAGTCTTCGCGCATATTTTTTCCGTTTAAGAGTAGGCTGGTGTTTGGGGGGACGGTTCTGATGTTGTTGATGCGTGGCCATCAAAAATAGCCAACATGTCGCGGCCGTCGCCTGCTGGGGCCACTTTTTGAAAACCAGATGTATGGTGAATCAAATCTTGGAAGGCATCGGGAGAAAAGTAAAATTCATTGATTTTTCCATCGACAATACCAGCTTGGGCACCCAACAATCTCATGAATGCAAAACGTGAATTTTTCGCATTGTGCACAGGTTCGAGCACGATGACTTTTTCACGGGCACTGTTTTGCATCTGTTGGATGATGTCTTTACAATTGGGATGGAAGTGATAGAGACTGGAGCACATGGTAACAACGTCTGCTTGTGGAATGGCATCTGTGCGTACGTCAAAACTGTGGGCATTGATCCCTCGTTTCTGCAAATGCTTTACCAAGCGTGGGTTGATGTCAAATGCTTGATAGTTTGGGCACTTTTCTTGAAGCTGTCTAAATAAGAATGATGTTCCCGCACATAAATCTACAACAGAGGCGCCTTTGGGAATTTCGTTGGCAACCTGTTTAAATCGTGCATGAGGGTCACCGTGATAAAGCCCGTAGAGTGCAAGATCGTAGATCCAAGGGTGCTGGTAGAGAAAACCAAATCTCATAATGGAAGATCTCCTGTATTTCGGCAAATGGCAACGTGCATGATGCTAAAAATGGAACGCGCTATGGCATTTGTTTCGATAAAGTTTGCCCATTGCGTGCGGTAGGGTAGGTTGAGCCACTCTAAAACGGAAGAACCCTTAAAGGGGCATAGGCTTTCAACTGTCCAACCTGCATCTTGCAATTGTTGTCGGAAAGCATTTTGTGTATACATGTGCCCAACCATATTTTGCCACCCGTGTTTATAGCGACCACCGCTGATATACCAAAACGGTACAAGGGCAGGAAATACGCCCATTAGGCGTGGAACCGTGATCATTGCCCGGCCGTTTGGCTGAGTAATACGGCGGATTTCTGATAGGGCTTCAATAGGTCTGTTGAGATGTTCAATGAGGCCAAAACAAGTAACCATGTCAAAACTGTGGTTTTGGAATGGCATTTCATTGACATCTGCTCGCGAGGCAGGAAACCGTTGTTGGTTTGCGTGGTATTCCATGATGGTGGGCGAATTGTCAATGCCAATACCAGTGACGCCTTTGGCGATGTAGTGGTTTAATATGTGTCCGGTGCCACATCCAATATCGAGCATTGAAGAAAAGGGTTGTTTTGTATATAAATTTTCAAGAATGCGCAACCGCGCATGATGCCGATATTGATCTCCACGCAGCCACTCGTTAAGCTGTTCGCCCCACCCATCGGTTTGAGGGGGCGTTTTTGTCAAAACAACGGACATTTAACAGACCTTTTCGGTAGTTTTTACATCGTCCAATGGATCAGTTAATACACGTGCTTCTTCAAGGCCCGCACCGCGCCATTTGGAATCGAGTTCATATTTGAAGGTTTCGACAGAAGCATCTATTTGATTGGCCACCTCAATGGCCATTTCCATACATTCGTTCATATTGCAATATTTGTAAAGCCCTTGTCTGCCTGTCGTTACCCCATTTTTGAGAACACGTACGGGAGCGAGCAACTCATGAATCATTTCTAAGTGGCCTATAACTTGAATGGGGTAGATGAATTGTTTGCGTACAATGTGCATTTTACATGGCAGTGATGAATCGAGTAAACCCACTTTTGCCATGTCTTGGCGCACCCGTTGTTCAATAGATTCGTCAGTAGATTGCCAGATGTCATCTTCAGGGAAGCATGATATTTCAAGACAAACACCTGTATGTCCTTCTGGTGTCATGTCGGCTTCAAAGTGAGAGAATTCTGTAGAACGTTGGAAGCAGATGTCTTTGTTGGGCACATAAATCCAAGAAAAGGGACTCATTTGCGGTTTGGGTATTTCTATAAAGGCCAAGATCATGCTGCGAAAACGGATAGGAAGATTATCTGTGGGATGCCCCATAGCCGATAACAAGGCGGTGATCGGAATGGTGTTGACCATGTAGTCAAAATTGGTAACGATGTCGCCGTTATCAAAATGTAGTTCTTTGACAATGTTGTTGACCTGCGTTAGGTGTGTGAGGCCGTACCCGGTGTAAAAGCGAACACCCGCGTCTTGGCATTTTTGTGCAAGCTTATCCGTTAGGGTGCCAATGCCACGACGGGTATAGTAGAATTTATCTTTTAAGGGCGAATGGATGGTCGAAAAATCGTTCTGTTTGAACAAAAAATAAGATGAGGTTTTGATCAAATAGTCGAAGATTGAGTTGAATGATATACGACTGGATGCGGTTCGTGGGTCAAGTTTGTCTGGGTCAATGCCCCAGACTTTTTCTGTATAAGGGCCAAAATATGTGTTGTACAAGGTCTTTCCAAAGCGATTGGCCACCCATTTTTCAAAAGAATGGTCGCTGTAACTATAAACAAGGCTTTTCAAGCGTTGTAAAATCACCTCAGCCGTTACACGCAGTGTAAGGAGTGGGTTGAGTTGACGTATTATATCTATGGGGGCAAGCGGATAGTTGACATATTTGTTGTTGAAATATTGCGCTGCGTTTTTTTCGCGAACCAATAAATCATCGCCTAAAATTTGCTCCAAGAGATCCACCAATTCAGGGTTGTCTGTGCAGAATTCGTGCGGACCATAATCGAAGATGAAGTCACCAGACCGATAAGAACCGGCCAATCCACCAACGGTGTCTCCTTTTTCATATATATCTACTTGATGGCCGGCTTGGGCAAGTTGATATGCACAGGTCAAGCCCGTGATACCACCACCAATAATGGCAATGCGTTTCATGGTGTGTCCTTACATGAATATATATGGGATGGGGTAAACGATATGGGTATTGGGATGTTACTTGGGGGGATGGCGAACGCAAAAACTACGCTCTCTCTTATCATCGGCAGTTTTTACAATTCAATGAGCATTCTTTGTAAAATGCAAAAGCTGTGCCTATGGAGAAAACAGATTGGCTTGGGATGTGGAGCAATGTAACATGTTGAAAAATAATGTTTTGAATTTTTAGGGGCCGTCGTGTGTGCTGCTTATCTGTGGGAAGTTTTTTCTGCTTTGGGTTTTCTAATTTTCACCTTGGGGCCTGAGATGCTGGTGGAAACACGAAGGCTTCGGCAATCCGTTTACACGCTCTCCAAGTCCAGTGGGTATCGTCCAAAAAGAAGATGTCTTTTTCTCCCTCGGTAATCGCAACAGTCAAAATAGCCTCTGTATCTATCAAATGATATTTGCGAGGGTGTTCTTTGAGTTTTTCAAATAGTGGGCTTTTGGGATATTGTGATCCTTGGACCCAATTGTGATACAATGCTAATTTGTCTACAATAGGCATATAATATAGTGTAATGCCTTTTTGTTCTAATGCAACGGAAAGGGTGTTGAGGTTCTGCGTTACACGCTCAATTGTACGATCGTTTATCAGAGATATGTTGTCTATATCTTCAAAATAAAAGAGCAGGGAATTGTCCTGGTCGTGTGTAAAATGTGACGCACTAAGAGGCGTTTTGTAAACCTGCGAAAAAAAAGCATTGTCATCAAAAAAATACGAAAATTTGTTGAGTACGAATTTTGCATTGCTTGAGTTGAGAAATGAATAAGATGGTGTCTTTGTTGTTGGTTTTGATGCGTAAATTGATTTGATCTGGCTGATGGGCCAGTTTTGAATGCGGATCTGTCGTCCATGTTCTTTTGGAACTTCTCGGCCAATGTCTTCCAAAATTACGGCTTTAGGTGATATTTCTTCTAAGAAACCGCTGTTGAGCAATATATAGATTGTTTCAATATTTGATAATTGGGGCGAGAGTTTGGGCAAATTCATCACATTGATGTTGTGGTGTGTTGCTAACCAATCTTGGTAGTAGTTGTTGATGCCAAGACCACCTCCACTCGAAAAAGAATCACCCATTGTGATGAGGTCTATGGGTTCGCCTTGCCATTCTTCATAGAATATTTGTCGCTTGGGCAGTGTGTTCTTTTCTTGGCGTGGTTGCGCATATTGCACGAGATAGCCGAGGCGTGCAAGATCGCCTATGGAATATTGAGTGTCAAAAAAACGATGCGTATAAAAGTGCCAAACAATCGCATTTATGACGACGTAGCAGACCAGAGCAAGGCTATAAGTGATAATTTGATTTGAGTATTTGGACATAAAACAGACTTAAAAATTGAAATATAGAAATTCGCTTACTTTGTCTAGGTTGTTTAA
The DNA here is from genome assembly GCA_018650745.1 of Candidatus Latescibacterota bacterium. Taxonomy (GTDB): domain Bacteria; phylum Latescibacterota; class UBA2968; order UBA2968; family UBA2968; genus JABIFK01. Next base: position 9,433 of record JABIFK010000374.1, read on the forward strand.
TGCATATAACAAGATGCACGTAGTGGCGAGGGTCCACTTTTTATTTGGTGCATATTGGTCAAGTAATTCCAAAGAGTTTTTCCCGCAAATGGAGAAAGCGCCAAAAATGATGGTGACCAAGAGTATCTCATAGGCATTGCCAATACCAGCAAAAAGTTTCCCATATGTGAGATCAAACTGAGTCAAAAATGGTCTGAGTTGTTTGGGAAAGACAATGCCTTGAAAGCCTGCCATACTGCGTAGAATATTTGTTGCTTGTTCTAAACTGGTAGCTCTAAAAAACACCCAGGTTAGGTTAATAAAAAAGAAAGTGCCCACCCATCCTATAAATGTTGGAAGCCGAAAGTGTCGGCTTGACCAATATTTGTGTATCGATGTACCTGCACCGTGCAATAATCCCCAGATAACAAAGGTCCAGCCAGCACCATGCCAAAGGCCGCCGAGTAAGAATGTGGTCATTAAATTGATGTAGGTTCGACCGCTGCCTTTGCGATTGCCCCCCAAGGGGATATAGAGATAATCTCTTAACCAGCGGCTTAATGTCATGTGCCAACGTCGCCAAAACTCTTGAATATTGTCTGCACAATAAGGCGTATTAAAATTGGGTGGAAGATGGATGTTGAAGAGTTTGGCTGAGCCTAAGGCCATGTCTGTGTAACCACTGAAATCGAAATAGATTTGGAACGTGTAACTTAAAGAAGTTGCCCAAGCCGGAAAAAAAGTAAGGGGTGTTGTTTGCTCGAATCCGGCGTTTGCCCATATGGCAAATGTATCGGCGATGATCACTTTTTTGAAAAGACCAAGTGAAAATAGAAAGATGCCGTTGGAGAAATTCTGAGGGTTGAACGTTCTGCTTTTGGTGTTAGAGAATTGGGGCATCATCTCGCGGTGGTGTACGATTGGGCCGGCTATCAGTTGTGGAAAAAATGTGACAAATAAGGCGTAATTCAACAGCCCATAACTTTGGGTTTTACCTTGGTAAACGTCCATCAAATAGGCAATTTGTTGAAACGTAAAGAAACTAATGGCAAGGGGGAGCAGGAGGCGGAGCAACGGAAGGCGAAAACCCGATATGAGGTTTATGTTGGCAATGAAAAAGTCGGCATATTTATAATAACCCAATAAGCCAAAATTAAAGATTATGCCAAGGATAAGTATGGTTTTGGGAGTCAGTGTGGGGTGGGATCGTGCTTTAAGCATGTTTGTGGCAAGTGTATAATTGCCAAGCATAGAGCCAATGATCAAAAACAAATATGTGGGAACCCAATAGGCATAAAAAAACAGAGAGGCCAAAACCAACCATGTCTTGGAAACTGAGTCGCTAAATTTGGCCAACCAATAATAACCCAAGAGGGCAATGGGGAGGAAGAGGAGAATATAAATATAAGAGTTGAATAACATGGCTACATTAGGATCGGACCGTCTTGGCTATAATGCGATGCCAAGGCAATGAAAACAAAGACCTCGGTGTGTTTTGTAGCGTCTTGAGAACCATTTGCAAACCTTGTAGACGGTTTTTGTTCTGTACCTGCGAGATCATGCGAATGTATTGTCTTAAGACGGTTTTTGAGAAATCGTGAGAAGTTTGATGGTGCTGGTTTTGGGTTTTGTAGTGCGCGAGGAGCTCAAAGAATGTCTGATAATGTTGGGCAAATTGTTCTTGGTTTTGAGTTTGTAAAAACGTCAGAAGTTTGGCATAGGTATCATTAAACGGGTTTGTTCCGAACAGTGTTTGCAGATGATACTGCCCCACTCTCAACGATTCAGATAAGCGGTTCTCTTGCATAGTACTGGTCATTGATGCATCGTGAATACGGCGGTGGATGAGGGCATCTGGCAGGTTGGCTACTTCATATTTTCGCATACAGCGCGACCATAGTTCATAATCTTGGCAATAGTTCACGGTTTCATCATACCCTCCCAGTTCTGTATACATGGTGTCTCTTCTAAACATAACAGCGGTATGGATGAAACTGTTGTAGAACAAAAACTCCCAGCGAATGCTGAGATCCTCTAATGCACGATACATGAACTCTTTTTTCTTTCCCGTGGTATAAAAATTATATCCTTGACTGCCAACAAGGGCGATGTTGGAGTGTTTGTTTAAAAAGTCGACTTGTTTTTCTAAGCGATGCGGGTGGGAGATGTCGTCGGCATCTTGGCGTGCTATGAGCGGGGTCGTTGTGAGTGCCAAGCCCCGATTAAGGCTAGATGTGAGTCCCATGTTTTGTGCGTTGTTGACAAGGTGGATTCTGGGATCTTTGTATTTAGATATAATTGCTTTAGATGCATCTGTAGAACCATCATTGATAATGAGAAATTCAAAATCGGTAAATGTTTGATCGAGAATGCTTTCGATGGCTTCGCGAAGATATGCTTCGGCGTTGTAAACCGCCATTAAAACAGTCAGCTCTGGCATTTGTTTCACTTATTGTGTCAAGGCTTCAAAGACTTCACAATAGCGTCTTATCCAATGTTTGACGTCGAATTTTTCTTCTGCACGTTTGCGCGCCGCGTGTGCATAGGGTTCTCGGTTTGATGCTATGGTAAGAACGGCTTCTGCTAAGGCTTCTGGGCTTGGTGGTAAATCTTTTTCCCAATTTAAAGGTGCAGGGATACCAATGCCTGCTTGTTTGCCCACCAATTCGGGAACACCACCACTATGGGAGAATACCACAGGTAATCCAGAGGCGAGTGCTTCTACTACCAAACCAGGACAAGGGTCGTTGTACTTGGTATGTAATAATATGTGAGCGCGCTTAAATATATCGGGGGCTTCTTGTTGTGTATAGGGACCAATGAGTTCTACATTGTTTGTTAATCCCGCTTGCATAATACAAGCTTGGGCTTGCTGCGCTGCTTGTTTGGGATTGGAGTGCCAACAAAGTCTGCCAGTAACAAGTAAACGTGCACTGGGGATTTTTTTTTGAACGTGGGCAAGTGTTTGGATTGCGGATTCGAAGCGATAAAATTGATATT
>JABIFK010000142.1 GCA_018650745.1 Candidatus Latescibacterota bacterium
CAACCAACCTAATAAACACCTGAGCAGCAACCCCATTCGCTGAAGGCAACCAACCATCGCCAACAGGGAAAGCAGGATGCCCTAATGTGTCTCTGTCGCGTAAAGCCCCTGAAGCGTCAGCAAAATGCACCAACATACCATCGGCCAAATCACGTGCCAACTTAAGATATTTGGCCTCACCAGTATCATCATACACATCTAATGCTGCACGCGCAACAAATGCTTGATCTTCAAGCAACAATCCACCCACGTAATCTTCAGTGTGCTCAAGCAAGCCATCTTCTTGCCAAAATCTGCTCACAACAACATCTAAAACCAGCAAGGCGGCCTCTTTAAATTGCTGCTCTTTTGTTGTCATATAAAGCGCCATAAAGCTAGAAATGGCAAGCCCGTTCCACCCCGAATACACTGAAAGATCTCGTGGTACACCATCAGATGTTTCAAAAGCAGCAAATCCTGCGCAAAACAGTGAATCTACAACAAAAGATTCTAAAAGTGCCTCACCTAGTCCCTTCCCAGCCTCACCTATTTCCTCATGCCTGTGCCCAACTTTGGCAAGCGTTGCCAACACCGATGCATTTATACCCAAATGTTTTTCCCGATCAACGACCTTCCCATCGGATGTATGAGCAAATAAAAAAAATACCCCATCTGTATCTCGTCGGGTATTTAACCATGATGTCACACCATCAATAGATTGACGCGCCTCAAATGAGGCCAAAGCCCCTTCGGGGCCAACATCGATACCCCGATGAACCGCAACCGTCAAACTATCCAACACCCGCCCAAGCAATGCCTCAGATAGATCTATTTTCGGGCGCGGATTCTTTTGTGACCATAATTTTGACCGGCGTTGCAACTCTTTACGCTGTATCTCTAAAGCCTCCATCCGATTGGGATTGGCAAATGGAAAGGACACCCGCCGAACCAAATCCATCAAATCTTCAGGGTCGAGATATTTGCCCCCAGCAATCCATTCTTCATTGGGTTTCAAAAAAGCAACCGTTGGCACACCACCCAAGCCAAAGCGTTCAAAAACATCTGGTTGCTTATCTACATCCACCCAAACAGGCCAAGTAATACGAGCTATTTCTCGGACCAGCTCAGGGTCATTAAAACAACGTTGGGCAAAATCACGACACCAAAAAGAGCGTTGATTATATAAAAATAATAAAATGGGCTTATTTAGAACCCGAGCAGAATCACGATTGGCCCATCTGTGCCACGTAAGACCTCCCTCTAAGAGAGGTTGCAAGATTGGCGTCGGCTTTGCCTGAACGGATTTGGGTTTGTGTTCGGGTATTTCCTGACATCCTATAATCAGGCTCATAAACATCAAAATGAAGCACCGCTTATACATCTTAACACATCCAATACACGCACAATGTCAATATAGACAAAAGCGTGCATAAAGAATTATTTTTCAACAAAATAAATAACGGAACTTCCGTATTAACAGAGCGTTTATACACTGGAATGCCCAAACCGTAAAATAAGGCTTGACAGAGGAGAAAGAATTTCTGAAATTTTTAGGCCTTCAGGATTGCGAAACTTTGCCGATCCTTAATGTTAAACAGCAAAATCTGCAAGTGGAATGGCTTCATCGATCAGCATAATAGGGATGTCATCTTCGATGGGGTACAAATAGACTTGGTCTTCGCGCACAAGTCCACCATCAATTTTCTTTTCAACTTTTTGACCACTTCGATTTGCAATACTGCCACTTTCAATTGCAGCATTGATTTTGTCTAAAAGTGTTTGATCGGCCAATTTAACGGGCGTTTTGTTTTCTGGACAAGCCAAAATATCAAGCAATTCTTGATCGATCATACGAGATCCCTTTCTTTTAACTTAGAAAAAGCAGTTATAAAGCGTGTTTGAAAATAGGCAACACGCCTCAATCAAACAAGCGTTTTTTATTTTTCACCACCCCACCTCAACCCCCTAGGATTTGCCTATAGATCGTTTGTTAAAGCGTGGCTCTTTGCAGGACAGCAGTTATAGTAAAAATCAAACTCACTAATTATTCATCGTCGCACATCGTACGGTTTTATACGACAGTATTGTGGACGGTCAATATGAGTTCAAATGCCAGCTTTAATAAGCGATGTTGAGAATATTCCACCCGGGTTTGCGGAGTGTTCCTACACGCTCTGACTCCGGGTTTTTTTATTTGATCTCCTATCGGCCGTTGGCTACTTCCCTAATCTGCGATTGCATTCAAAAAAGAAGAACCAAAGAAACAAGAGATAGGTAAAACGAGGCATTGTCACGCCGCCTCTTGAGATACCGTCCTATGCTCTTATCTTAAGTTTCTTTGAAAACAAGGAGAATTGTTTATGAAAAAGGCTCTTTCCGCACTCTTATTCCTCAGTTTGGCAACATTAAATATGGGGCGTGCCGAAGCCACCACGGAAAGCACCGCAGCTGCATCTTTTTTATTGTTTGAACCTTCAGCACGGGCTTCTGCAATGGGCAATGCATATATTGCCATAGCAGATGACGCCAATGCCACCTACTACAACCCTGCCGCGTTGGCAGATTTTAACAAACAGAGTATAAGCACAACTTTTTACAAACCCGTACCCAATTTGGCCAGTGATATTTTTTCATCCTTTGCAGCTTATACACATCCCTTCGATGGCATTGGTAACTTGGGTTTTAGTCTCATCTACACGTCCCTTGGCAAACAGTTCCACACCGATTCTCAAGGCAATTCTTTAGGTGAATTCACAAGTTTCGGTATGGGCTTAGGTGTTTCTTATGGCACGCACCTCTTCAAAGATCTTTCAGTAGGTGTCACCGTCAAATTTGTGCATGAAAACCTTTCCAGTGTTCAAGTGGGAAATGAACAAGGAAAAGGTGCGGGAACATCCTTTGCAGGCGATTTTGGCCTGATGTGGAAAGCTGCAGACCGTCTCACATTCGCAGCGGCTTTACGCAATGTAGGTCCCAATATGACTTTTATTGATGCCGACCAAGCAGATCCACTGCCACAAAACTTCACCTTGGGTGTTGCATTTGTGCCTTATAAAAATGAAAAGTCTACCTTTTTGGTCACTACGGATGTTTACAAACCCTTGCCAGACCGTGATGGTGGCTTTTTCTCCTTTGTCACCGGCTGGTCAAATGATACACCCCAAGCAGAATTCAAAGACATCGATTACAAAATTGGTGCAGAGTGGCAATATATGCTCTCAGAAGAATCTGCCTTTGCATTACGAGCAGGTTATTGGCACGATGAAGATGGCAAACGCAAAATCCCCACAGCAGGTTTGGGTCTCAAATACAACTGGGCGACCTTTGACATCTCTTATTTTATAGACAACAGTGCAGCCCTACGTAATGTCTTCCGTTTTTCTGGCGGCTTTAACTTTTAGTCCAAAGTACCATTTAAATTTAGCAGTACCCAATACAGCAAACTTTCATTTTTCTTAAGATGTGGGGACAGTGGGGTTGACTTTTAGAATCAAAAATAAGCCACAATGTAGCCGGATAGGGTGTATGGCCCTTCTGCTCTACCTTGTGGCTTGTTTTGTGTACGCGCATCCAGTGCAAGCGATAGAGACCTACCGTATCTTGGCCTTGCGTATCTCATTTCCCGTCGAATCGCCAAACGAGGAAACCACCAGTGGCAATGGTACATTTGATTTGCGTACCTTTGCCGAAGTGCAAGACAGTTTGGCTTATCCTTTTGATATGCCGCCCCACAACCGCACTTATTTTGAAGCCCACTTGCAAGCCCTTGCAAATTATTATGCCACAGCTTCAAACGGTCAGCTTGCCGTTCAATATGACGTATATCCCCAAGCTGAAAATGACAGTTACGAATTGACAACATCGCTCATCGAATATGGCAATGGGCGTACACGCAACGAAGTATCTGAGCGCATTGTCCGTCTTTTCCGCGATGGCATTTTGGCTGGAGACAATATTGAAGGCGACCAACTCGACTTTTCACAATACGATGCATTTGCTGTCTTTCACGCCGGTTTGGGTGGTGAGGCCAGTCAAGCGCTCAATGACATTCCTTCTGCATTTATCAGTCAAAGCGATCTCATCGAATTTGTAGAAGGCCCCATCACTGTAGACAACGGTGCCTTCACCATCACAAGTGGCATGCTCTTACCCGAAGCCATTAGCACCTCTGGCAGAGGTGGCCTCAATGGCACCCTTGCTCGTTTTTTTGCATCGCAATTGGGGTTGCCCGGTTTATCAGACTTTGAAAATGACCTACCTGCAGTAGGCGACTGGAGCCTCATGGACACGGGGGCCAACAATCTCATAGAAGCTGACAAATTAGGGCTTCAACCGCTTCGCACCTCATTTGAAGACGATGATGACGACGATGACGACCGCATAAGCAACACCCTCATCGGTTTTTTGCCCAGCTTGCCTATGGCGTGGTCACGCATCAAACTCGGCTGGCTCACGCCAACAACAGTCACACGTTCAGATACTGTGCGAATAGCGGCCTCTCATATCCAATCAGGCCTCCCTCGGGCCATAAAAATACCCATCAGCGCCACAGAATATTTTTTGCTTGAAAACAGAATTTCTCGCCTAAAAGTGCACGGCCAAGTGCCCAATATCGAACTGTCTCAACCCAACGGCGTATGGCTGTCGATTGATGACCACGATGCTTTTATTCCTGGCTCTGGCATTCTTATTTGGCACGTAGATGACACGGTCATCAACAACAGTGACGAACGCAAAAGCATCAACAGCAACCCCAATTACGAAATTGACTTTACCCAATATCGGCGTGGCATCTCTCTTGAAGAAGGCGATGGCCTCTTAGACATTGGCAACGTATCTGCAAGTCGCGTCATCCAAAATGGCATCATTTCATTTAGCACCATTGAAGGCAGTGAAAACGACCCTTACTACGTGGGCAACAACGCAATCTTTGGCCCAGACACCACGCCCAACTCCAACAGCAACTTGAGTTATGCAACCGGCGTCACCATTGAAATCCTCAGCCCACAAGCCGATACAATGACCGTGGCCATTCGCTTTTCACAACAGCAAAACAATTGGCCCGTCACAAATCTTGCGCCCAACCCAAATGCAACTCCTCGTGTCATGGACCTTAACGGCAATGGCAATAAAGAAGTTCTCCGGGGTATTACGCAAGAAACAGAGATCTATTCGGGTTGGGATATTTTAGGAGTGCCGCTTTCATTACCCGTGTTAAATACCGATAATTTTTTCCAATTCCCATCGTCCCTACCCCCTGCAATCGGCGAATTTATAAATACGGCAGAGGGCCTTGAATTCTTATCTCACAACAGTAATGCGACTCAATCTATCATCTGGAATGAACCCAAAGAATTCACTCATACTATCACAGATTTCACATCTCCACCATTTCCATTTTTATCAACGCCTCCAGTTATTGCGACATTTCCAGACACACCTGTTGATATTTGGGGATGGTCTGACGGCAGAATAGGATGGGGTGTATTCACCTCTCTCAAGAGAGGGTCGGTTGCATTGCCCAGTGAAATCCAATCTCTCGCGGTTGGCAATATAGATACTGATGCAGACAACGAACTCATTGCCATTACAGAAAACGGGCAAGTTCACCTCATCACAGATGCCGATCAAAGTCAACTCATCGCATCCCTCGATCCCATAATCGGATCCCCTGCGATTGCTGACCTTGACCAAGACGGAACAGACGACATTGCAGTCGTAACACAAAATGGGCAGCTTCACATTCTCACAGCCGAAGGCATTGTCTATCAGAGCGATCCTGTAGCCGGTGGTGCGGCCTCATCTCCTGTTCTTGCAGACTTAGACAACGACGGATTCATTGAAGTGCTCTTGGGGGGTATGGGGCGTCTTTGGGTCTTTCGTTTTAATGGTGTCTTGCAAAATGGCGGTGCGCTCGATTTTCCTCTAAAAGATGAACCGGGTGCCATACAAGCATCGCCCATTATCGCAGACATTAACGCCGATGGCGAACTTGAAATTCTCGTTGGCTCTCCGGGTGGTCTCATCTACGGACTCACTTCGCGGGGACATGCCTTGCCAGGTTTCCCACTTTCAGTGCCCGGCCCCATTTCAACATCGCCACTTATTGACGATTTGGACAACGACGGTACGCTTGAACTTGTCGTCTTTACAACAAATGGCGCGATACAACTCTTTCACTTAGAGAATATTGACCCAAACTATATTGGCAATCAAATCATTTGGGGGCAATTGGGCGGCAGTGCGGGTAATTCGGGTAAATTGCAACAGCCACGTGTGGGTGAAATCGATCCACCGCTTATTATATCGCTCTTGCCAGAAAAACGTGCGTATGTTTATCCCAACCCCATTCGAAATGGGGATCGAGCCAAAATACGGTTCTACATTTCCAATACAGCGGATGTTCGGGCCACGATCTATAACCCACTCGGCGAAAAAGTAGACGATTTGACACACAGCAACCCACAGCCCAATACAGAAAATGAAATTTCGTGGGATGTGTCGGATTATGCGAGTGGGTTTTATATTTGTCGGTTGGAAGCGTCGAATGGAACGCAGACAGAGGTGAGATTTATTAAGGTGGCAGTGATAAAATAATCGAAAAGTTACATTACTTTAACAACCTTAAAATGACATATACATTTCCGATAAAACCTTTCGGGAATGACAAACGAGATCGTCTTTTAATTCTTATGCTCAAATCAACCACCATATTTTTCTTAATGCTCTTCACGCTGACATCATCTGCGCGTGCTCAGTTTGACGACAACCATCCTGAGCTCAATTGGCAGAAGATCGAGACGGAGCATTTTCGAATCTATTACCATCAAGGCTTGGAGAAGTTTGCCCAACGTGCTACCACGGCTGCCGAAGAAGCTTATGGCCCCGTCACGTCGTTTTATAACTTTGAGCCAGATGAAAAAGTGCGGTTGATACTCAAAGACACCAACGACTATGCCAATGGTGGCGCGTATTATTATCACAACACCATTGAAATTTGGGTTACCAGTTTTGATTCAGAATTGCGTGGCACCACCGATTGGCTGCGCAATGTCATCACCCACGAATTTACGCATATCGTTTCACTGCAAACAGGGCGCAAAGGGTCACGGCGCGTGCCGGCCATCTTCTTACATTACTTGCGCTATCAAGGCGAAGGCAAACGCGACGACATCCTCGACGGATACCCCAACGTCCTCACATCATACGCCATTCCCATGACCATTATACCACCGTGGTTTGCCGAAGGTACGGCGCAATATATGGCCCCAGGTGTGCAACATGACTCTTGGGATTCGCATCGCGATATGATCTTGCGCCAAGCTATTTTAAACAACACCTTGCTCACAAATAATGAAATGGGTGTCTTTGGTGCCAAAACGAGTTTGGGATTTGAAAAAGTATACGATCACGGTTATTCTCTCACCCTCTACATTGTCAACACATTTGGGCGTGAAAAGTTGGGGGAAATCTATCGCAACATGGCCGTGAAGTGGCGCACAGATTTTAGTGGGGCCATTCAAAAAGCTCTGGGTGTATCAGGCAAAGAACTGCACGCCCAATGGAAAGCCTCGCTTGAAGAACGCTACGCCATTCAAAAAGCCACTCTTGATGCCAGCC
>JABIFK010000491.1 GCA_018650745.1 Candidatus Latescibacterota bacterium
GCGGTTTGAAGGCCGGCAACTAGGAAACTGAAACAAATCAATATAAGAATTTGAACCTTCACTGCGTTCTCCTTGAATGGGGTGAGCGTCACACGCCCGGCAAAAGTCAGTGTAAGATGGTAGAATGCAAAATTCAAAGTTGGTTTTTAATCTCTTTGAACTTTGAGACGGAGGAATTAAGCTGCTTGTTCTGTTTTTAAGATACAGGCTACGCGATGATTTGTATCAATGTCTAATAATTGAGGTTCTATTTGTTTGCAATCTGGTGTGGCATCGCTGCATCGCGGGTGAAATGGACAACCCGATGGCACATTGGCTGGGTTGGGTACATCGCCTTTTAATATAATTCGATTTCTTTTGAGGCGTGGGTCGGGCACCGGAACGGAAGACAACAACGCTTGTGTATAAGGATGTTGCGGATTGTTGTAAAGCGTTTCTCGATCTGCAATTTCTACAATGCGACCCAAATACATAACGGCCACACGTTGTGATATATGCCTGACCACACTTAAGTCATGTGCTATAAACAAAAATGTAAGACCCAGCTGTGCTTGTAGGTCTTGGAGCAAGTTGACGATTTGTGCTTGAATAGAGACATCAAGTGCAGATACAGGTTCGTCGGCAATGATCAACTCGGGTTCAACGGCCAACGCACGTGCAATGCCAATACGCTGTCTTTGGCCTCCGCTAAATTCGTGCGGGTATCGTCGTGCAGCATCGGGTGAAAGCCCTACCGTTTTGAGCAAGTTTGCAATGTGTTCACTGCGGGAAGATTTGTCAGCCAATTTGTGAATCTTTAATGGCTCAGCAAGAATGCCACCTACTGTAAGGCGGGGGTTGAGCGAACTGTATGGGTCCTGAAAGATGATTTGCATGTGCCGGCGTAGCTTACGCAACTTTGTTTGATTGAGCGTGGTTACATGCTGGCTTTTAAATAACACATCGCCTGAAGTGGGTTCTATGAGCCTGAGTATTGCCCGGCCGGTGGTTGTTTTTCCACATCCAGATTCGCCTACCAGCCCCAGAGTTTCTCCTGGGGCAATTTCAAAACTCACCCCATCAACGGCTTTGACATGGCCTGTTGTTTGCCCCAAAAGCCCTTGTGAAATTGGGTAGTGTTTTTTGAGGTTTTGTACTTTGAGAAGGGCTTGGGACATAGAAGTCAAAAGAACGGGGCATCAAAAAGAAAAGTGCTGACGGTTGTTGATAGGATTTCTTTTTTGTGCCTTTTCTTGCCTCCTTTTAGGCCAGCCAACAGGCAACGTGATGTGATGTTTCTATCTCGATCAACTGTGGCTGATTGTTACATTGATCTTGCACAATGGCGCATCGTGAAGCAAACCGACATCCTTGTGGAAATTGTGTGGCATTGGGTACTGTGCCTTTGATAACAGACAAACGGTCACGTGTTTCATCTAAACGTGGCACCGATGCCAACAGCCCTTGTGTATAAGGATGTTTTGGATTGTGAAAGATCGTATCGACATCACCCGATTCAACAATCTGTCCGGCATACATAATGGCCACATGGTCAGCGACTTCGGCAATGACACCCAAATCGTGTGTGATTAAAAGCACGGCCATGTTAAGGCGTTTTTGCAGGTCACTCAATAACTCAAGAATCTGTGCTTGTATGGTGACATCTAATGCTGTAGTGGGTTCGTCGGCTATGAGTACGTTGGGTGTGCACGATAAGGCCATTGCAATCATGACACGCTGACGCATCCCACCAGATAATTGGTGGGGGTATTCATTGGCGCGTTGTTCTGGGGCCGGAATGCCGACCAAATGCAGCATGTCGATGGTTTTTGCCCGAGCGGCATCTGCGTTGAGATTTTGGTGTCGCATAACGGCTTCATCTATTTGGAACCCGCACGTATAGACCGGATTGAGACTGGTCATGGGTTCTTGAAAGATCATTGCAATATCATTGCCACGCACATTGCGCATGTCATTTTCTGTAAGTGACAAGAGATTGCGGTCTTGAAAAGAGATACTGCCTTGCGTAATACGACCCGGGTGGGCTAAAAGCTGCATGATGGAAAGCGATGTGACACTTTTACCGCATCCTGATTCACCTACCAACCCTAACGTTTTGCCTGGATAAAGCGCAAAAGACACCCCATCAACAGCGCGTGCAATGCCCTCGTCTGTATGAAATTGGGTGTGTAAATCATCCACTTTCAAGATGGGGTGGGCAAAAGACAATGTATCTTGGACTCCTGGGTAGGGTGGATCGTTCCCTGTTTCTTTGAAAATACAGAAGACGACAAACGGCAAACGACAAAAGACAACTTATGCCATCTGTCATCTGCCGCTTTATGATGATTAAGATAAGCAAAAATAAGTGATTAGGCAAAAAAAAAGACCGCATTGTTGTGCGGTCTTTTTGTGTGTATCTGAGGCTTTGTGGTTAAAAAAGAGGCAAGGGTAGATTGAGCCAGTCTTCGAGCAAAAAACCAACACGGCCAATAAGCAAAGACAAGCGTGCCATAATGGTATATCCAAAGGATGCACCAAAAGAAACCATGAGGAACCAGACGCCTATTTTGGAAGCCACACCTACGGGGCCGGTATGTTCAACTGAGTAAAAAAAGTAGATGAGCACCGTGACCACGCCAATGAGAATGAGGAGCAAATTTAGACCCGCAACATCAGCCGTGATGGGTTGCATGGAGGGTTCCATTTGTGCCAAAATATTAGAGGCAATGTTTCGTGGGATAGACAGCCCGGCACCCAAACCCACAACAAATGCAAAAGAGATGCGGCTGATCCAGTTGATTTTGTCAGACCCGAGTTGGGTGAGTATGCCAAGCCCTAAAAAAGCAGGAATAATCAACCGCCAATCATAGTTGCCACCTATTTGATTGTTAAGGTCAAAGAGGGGATTGAGGACATCTACCAGAATGATGGGGTACCAAACTTGCGCAAGCGTATAAGCTGCAGCGACACCGACATATAGATTTTCAGCAAATTTAAAGAGCGGATTGTCTTTGTATAAGAAACTGTATAGCGACAATGTGATACCGGCACCAATGATCGTGCCCAATCCGACTGCATCGATTTGTAAGGTTTCGGAGGCGAGCAAATAAATATTGGTAAGGGCAAATAAGGTCAGAAAAAGAAGAAAGATCAATTGGTCTCGGCTCATTGCGCGCCTCCTTTTTGGCGACCATATAAGAAATACATGGCATTGCCGAGTATGATAAATAAAATGATGATCAGATGCACAGTTGATTGTGCACCCATACCACCCGTGGCCTTGCCGGGTTTGTTGACCAATGTTTCGTATTCTGCTGCGCCAGCAAGCCCGCCAATGAGACCGTTCATTTGACCCGATTGAAGATAGGGATATTGGTCGGGTGCCATCACTGCTGTGCATCCGACGCCAAATTTGAATTTATAACGTTCTTGACCAAATGGAATCCAAGCTTGTTCGGGTGTGTTGCCTGCTGCTAAGGCGATCACATAGTCGAAGTCTGTTAAAGATCTGATATTGCGTGTGATGGGTAAATCGGCGGTGTTGTTGCCTTGTGTGTCTTGGGAAAAAGCACCTTGAAAATCTTGTCCCATGCCCAATACCAACGTGCCAGCGCCGGTTTTATAACCCAAGAATGTGTAATCCACCCCGCTTTTGGCACTAAACTCTGCTGCCATTTCTGCAAATGCACGTTCGGCAAGACCTACTGCGTCTGGCCAATGGCACATGCCAACGACCTTTACCCCTTTTCTGAAGCACTGTCTTAAAATAGCCAGTGCCATCGGCTGAATTTCGGCATCTGATCCGGGGCCATAATCGAAAGAGATGAGAATCGTGCCTTTGTTTTTTGCGACCTCTTCAACGGTATTATAAATGGCTTGTACATAAGGTGTGGGTTTAATGGGCAACTTAAATGCCGTAAGAGAGGGAATGATGACGCCCAATGCAACAAATACAAAAATGATTCGGCGGTCGATGTTAAGCAGAAAATCTTTCATTATTCACCCCCGCCAAGATAGGCACGTTCGATGCCAAAAATGATGCGCAATGCTGTAGCAATGGCTCCCAAGCTCACACCCAAGAGGATGCCGCGTTTGGCAGCTAAATTCGGCACGTCCATCAGCCAAGTGGATGCCATTGGAAAGAAATCAGAAATGACTGCCCCGATGGGTACACGGCCTAACATAACGATAATGGCAGCAACAAGGAGTATGGCTGCCTCGGGGGTGCGCGCTCTAAATGTGCGATAGGCAGCTGATGCAATAAAAAATGCGAGAATAGAAAACATGGTTGCGTCGGCTGGCACTTGGACATATTGAAACATCCAATTGAAGGGATCTTCTGGTGCATTTGATCTTGGAACAAATGGCCCGTTGCCACTGTTGTAAACAGAAAAAATAAACATCAGAAAAAAACCGAAGAAAACCAAGAAGCTATATCCCCAGCCTGCTTGTTGTTTGCGGACCCGCCCCAAATGCAGCTTGAGCAAACTGTAGATGCCCAACAACATAGCAAAGGCCCATATGATGCGATCCCAGAGCGCCAATTCGGTTTCTATGAGCTGGGATGTACTATGGGGAACATAAAAAACGAAGATGCCTGTGATGCCGAGTATGAATGCCAGTGCAAGTGGCAATGTGCGTCTTAAAAAGAGCATATGTGGGTTTCCTTTAAAATGAGAATCAAGAACCAACGATTAGAAAATATGCGTAAGATACATCTCTCATTTTTAGGTTTTAATAGGCTGTAAAGATGTGGGTTAGGGTTTGATTACCCAGGGTTGCAAATAAGGTTCCGAATAGGAGTGCAAAAAGCAAAAAAGCTTTGCCGATATCCATGCCTTTGAGACTGCCCAATAGTTTGGGTTCGCGGGCAAGATATGCGCTGGCGGCATAAAGCTCTTCACCCATGAGTGTGTAGTCACACGTGGTGATGAAGAAGGGCAATTGTGTATAAGAGTCTGTACCTGCGATTTGTATGGCACCTGTTGAAGCACCCGTTTCTGCCAGCAGAAGTGATTCTGCGTAAAAGTAGCCCATCATAATATTAGCAGCAGGTTTTTCACGCACCATCATCCCATCAAGGGCCGCTGCATAGCTGAACTGTTCGGTTGCAGCAAGAAAAACCATGTCGTCGTTGTAGGCGTCTGGGCGGCCTGCGTTGAGATAAGATTCTTTAACCACTTCTTGGCTGACTGCCATGACGACGGGGTCGCGGTTGGCTACCTTGAGCTCGGTATTAAACTCGGCGGTGCGACGGGCAATCTGAGAGAGAATGTTTACAGAAGCAATGGTGGAGACATGGCCCATACCGGTAAGGCCGTGAACAAACAAAACCGATTTGCCCATTTCGGTAGCACGCCCCAAAGCTTCATCGATGGCTTCAAGGCCTGCAATGCGACGAATGTACATTTCTCGACGGCGTGCCATATAAATGGCAATGAGAATGATAATAGAAAAGACTGTGCCGAGAATGAAATTGTTTGTTTTGGTATTGTTGAAAAGATTTTCAAATGCTTGAATGGGCAAGATGTCGGAAGGAAATGTTTGACCTGAAGGAAGTTGGGTCGTGACTTGCACGTAATACGTTTTGTCTGTTTCTATTGCGATCTTTTTTTCTGCGTCATTGGGATCGGTGTATTCGGAAACCTTCAAAAAGTGAGTTTGTGATGTTTCTGCGCCGTGACCAAATGTGGCAGCATCTTTGGACATCAAATTTTCAGTTGGCTTGATATCGGCAATAGGAAGGAAGGGGCCGCTTTGCGATTCTGAAATTGCAACTTTGTAAATGGCAGAAGGTGGTAAATTAGATCGTTTCCAAGTGACCGTAATGCTTTTTCCTGCATCATTTGGGGTGTCCATTGCTTGAACGTTTGTGGGCTGTTGCGCTTGGGTCGGCACCACAAAAAATAAAATGGTGAGACTGAGCAGGATATATCGCATACGGATTCTCCTCATGGCAGAGGTATAGAATGTAGAGTAGAAGACCTACTCTACATTCGTTGACGGCATTGGTTATGTTATTCTTCGATGAGTTCAACATTAGCACGAGGAACTGTGGCGCGTTCACCATCTTCAAACTCAACTTCAAGCACACGCACGTGTGTTTCTGATTCAACGGCTTGTAATTCTGGTGGCAGGGCTGTCACTTTGCCTACTCTGCCAAAATAAGGTACGCGTATCACACGCAGCAATGCGCCTTCAATGAGCCCGAGATGATCCCCTTCTTCCGTGTGCTGATTTGATGGATTGGGGATGATGATTTCTGGGCGTTGAACACCTGCCCGAATTTGTGTGGCGCCCGAAATAGACGCTTCTTGGCCTTGGTGTTCTTTGAATATCTCGAAGGTTTTGCGGGCCATACTGATGGCACCAAACCCTTCGGTTACGATGACTGTTATGCCTATGGTTTCGCTTCCCGTGATGGCCACACCTAAGTCATACCCCAACAAGTTGCGCAAATCGGCATCTCGAATGCCACCGCCAATAATTCCAGCAGCACCCACGTCACGGGCTTTGTGAATGACATCGAGGGTGAGTAGGTTGCCACCAAGGATAATTTTTTCTTTACAAGATGCGTCAATTTGATCGGGTGTGAGTTGCTGATTGGCGTTTTCTGAAATGATGTGTAGCGCACCCCAGGTTTCACCGCCAACGCCAAAGATACCCTGAATAAATGCCCCAGATGTTTCTATGACGACGCCTTCTTCAGGAATGACCTCTGCTATTGTGCCATCAATATAAGACTGTACTTCAATGGGGCGGGGTGGTTCTCGTAAGATAACTTGTCCTGTGACTTTTGAAATGCTTTCGAGTGTGCCTGTAATGGGTGAGTCTACGGATGTTTTGAACCACTTGATAAACGGCTTGGTTTCTGCAATGGGTTCCCCTTTTGTAACGGGTTCCCCTTCTTGTACGAGCAGGTAATTGGGCAATTCTGTGGGGGAACAGCTCAAGGTGTTGATTAGGTTTAACGTCGTGACATTGCCAGGCAGGTCGGTGCGGGCAACCACTTGGTCGCGTTTGACTGAGTCGCCTTGTGATACAACAACCTCTCCTTTTAATGGGAGTTGGCGACGTCTTTGTAATGTGGCTTGTCGGGTGACTCGAAGGCCAGGTGTGTATGCGTGTGCCATAATTGAACCTTAAAATAAAGTGCAAATGATAAAGTGCAAAGCTAAAATCAGAGGTGTGGTGCCGCGTCTATGTGTTTTCTGGATAGAGTTCTAATACATTGCTCCATTTGCTGATTTGTGCAACGCGTTCGGTGCTGTCTTCTGGAAAAATAATGGGACGCCCTCGGCCATCGAGTACCAAGCCTGCTTCGCCGCCTTTTACGGTGGCATTTAATTCTTGACCGACACCCGAGCCGACATCCCATCCTCTTTCGGGGGTGATGGTGATGGTGGCTTCTTCATCGGCTTTGAGTGGGAAGCGAAGCAAATCGCCTACGTTGAGTTGGCCTGTTTGGTTGCCGCTGGGCAAATTCAGATTATATGTGAGACAGGTTGTGCCGGTTTTTCC
>JABIFK010000687.1 GCA_018650745.1 Candidatus Latescibacterota bacterium
ATCGGAAATGCCGCCCGAGAAATCTGGGATGAAGAAGCCGATGTGATGATTACAGGCGGATCCGAAGCTGCCATTACCGAAATGTCGGTGGGCGGTTTTGCTTCTGCACGCACACTCTCTACACGCAACGATGACCCCAAAAGCGCCAGCCGCCCATTTGATGCCAACCGCGATGGTTTTGTACTGGGCGAAGGCAGTGGTGGCTTGGTCATAGAAGAACTCGAACATGCCAAAAAACGAGGCGCAAGAATTTACGCCGAAATCATTGGCACCGGATATACGGGTGATGCCTATCATATCACAGACATGGCCCCAGGTGGTGAAGGCGGTGCACGCGCCCTGCGTCGTGCCCTCAAACAAGCACAACTAAACCCAGAAGACGTCTCTTATATTAATACCCACGGCACCTCAACACCCGTAGGAGACCCTGGCGAAACAGCAGCCATCAAATCTGTTTTTGGTGACCATGCCAAAACCATGCCCGTCAGTTCTACCAAATCAATGACAGGACATCTTTTGGGCGCTTCTGGTGCCATCGAAACCATTGCTGCAACCTTGGCCATTTATCACAATATCATCCCCCCAACCATCAACTACGAAACACCAGATCCAGAATGCGATTTGGATTACGTCCCCAATGAAGCGCGCGAAGTGCCTGTTGAAGTTGCCATTAATAATTCCTTTGGTTTTGGTGGGCACAACGCCGTTGTAATCATGAAAAAGTTCAGATAATCCAAATGCGCTGACCTCACTCCTTTGGAGACTTTGTCATCGGGCTCGGCACACTTTTACGCACGCTCAAACGCTGGACACTTTCGGTGGGCAATCGAACACGCCCATTAGAAGAACTCCAGATCAAGCTACAGTACAAATTCTCCGATACCGACCTCTTGGTACAGGCATTGAAACACCGTTCGTATGTCTATGCCGCCGATGAAAACAGCATCACATCCAACGAACGCCTCGAATTTTTAGGCGATGCTGTTCTTGATCTCATTGTTACAGAATACCTCTTTCAAAAATTCCCAAAAAAACACGAAGGTGAACTCACGCAAATCAAATCTTTGCTCGTAAGCAAAGTTGTACTGGCCGAACGAAGCAATGATTTTGGACTGGGTGAATTTTTGCTCCTCAGCAAAGAAGAAACCCAAGCGGGCGGGCGCCAACGCACCTCCATCATAGGCGATGCATTTGAAGCCCTCTTAGGTGCCATCTATCTTGATGGGGGGTTGGATGTCGCACGCAACTTCGTTGAACGCATCGTTCTCGCTTATTGTGACGACATTCTCTCCAACAATACATACCTCAACTTCAAAAGCGTATTGCTCGAACATACCCAAAGCGAAGGTCAAGGGCACCCGCGCTATTTGGTTAGCGCAGAAGAAGGCCCCGATCATCGCAAAATGTTTTCCGTTGAAGTGCTCATAAGCGGCACACCTTACGGTGTTGGCCAAGGACGCAGTAAAAAAGAAGCACAACAAATGGCCGCCAAAGATGCACTTGAAAAATTAGACCTGCATTAAACGTGACGACATCCACTCAAAATACATGGCGTTTCCTAAATACACAGGCGGGAAGCGCTTTTTTTAATATGGCTGTCGATGAAACTCTGACACAATCTGTTGCCCAGGGTGCCCCCCCAGTCTTTCGTGTTTATGCCTGGTCGCCACCAGCCGTATCCTTTGGATATGCCCAACACATCGGCCGCGAAATTGATCCGCAAAAATGCAGTGATCAAAACATCCACATCGTGCGCCGAACAACAGGTGGTCGTGCTGTTTTACATTGGAACGAACTCACCTACAGTGTCATCTGTCACAAAGACGACCCCACCGTAGGCGGAAATATTCAAGATGCCTACCGCAAAATCAGCTTGGCCCTCATGGCGGGTGTTAAACACTTAGGTGCAAATGTCTCATTTGAATCCCGTCGCCAAGAGCAACCCAGCCCACGTGGCAAAGAACTCACCGCTCCTTGTTTTACAAGCACAGCCCAACACGAAGTCACCCTCAACAACCGCAAACTCATTGGCAGTGCCCAACAACGCATCGGCGAAGTCATCTTACAGCACGGCTCACTTCTCTTAGGCCCCGAGCACAAACGCATTGTCGATCTCTTTCCCAACGGCAAAGAAAAACTCCGCCAACGTTTCACAAAAGAACTCGATAACCACACCATATCCCTATCCGAGGACCTCAACCATCCCGTCAATTTTGAAACCACAGCCGACGCCCTTAAAAAAGGCTGGACAGAATCCTTCCCCCAAACAAGTCTTATTGACATAGATTTAACCCCTGAACAACAAATAGAAACCAACCGCCTCATCACCGAAAAATATGCAACAGACGCTTGGAACTTCAAACGCTAAATCGGGATCACGAAGTACACGAAAGAAAAAACGAAATACACGAAGCCACCCACATTCCTTAAAGGCATAAAAACAAAACTTGAATACAACTCCTCGGGGGGTGGG
>JABIFK010000332.1 GCA_018650745.1 Candidatus Latescibacterota bacterium
CCCCGGCAGTACCCCCACCAGCAATCACAACATCACACGTCTCAGAGCGTTCAAAATCGTTCACACCCGTCTCCTTTTCTCAATTGCCCGCAGCTTCTTTTTCGCAAGTAGACGTTCCGAATGGAACATAAGCAGGACACCACCTCACAACAGCCGTAAATAGCGGAACAATACCAATCGCACCCAGCCAACTTTGAAAGTAAACACCTACACCAATAACAATACGAGCGACTCTATCTTTACGACCAACATTGATTTGCATATCACACCTCCTTAACAAGTGTAAGCAGAAACAGAACACCTCTTCAACAATGACAACATCGATAACTAAAACCGTGTGACCCTCATTTGCGATGGGGTACACGCTCTGATAATTGTCAGAAAACACCTTATAGATCTTTTAACAATACCTAATACAATCCACGAGAGTCAATAATATCAGAATAAAAAAAGGCAATCAACCTATCGGTTGATTGCCTAATAATTCCCATACGCTTCTACAACAATATGGTTTCCTGCTCAACACTTTTTGTCTATCACAATATCAACACATACCACAAATATTTTTCTAACCTAAAAATTTACGCAACACATTTGCCGTAATATCGGAGACCACATCATCCACCAAAATAGAACTGACATACGTAATCGACCCCACAGAAAACACAGTCCCACCACTGTCCGTATCAAATACCACCATGTCTGCGCCCCCATTGTTGCCGTTTAATCCCTGAGCAAGCAAATGGGTATTGCTCGGTGACTCTGGCATGATCTTATCAGTTTCATGGCCGGATGCACCACCCGGCACACGCTCGTGTAAACTCTTCTCACCAAACATGTCTCCATTCTTCACACCCGTGCCCGCAAACACCCAATGATCGGCGTCGATCACCTGATAAGGTGCCGACGTCATAATACCAGGCGACGTAAACTGTACCCCCAACAAATTAGCCTCAGATTCATTTCGAAATGCCATACGACTCTCTGTGCCATGTTTACGCATCTGATAACCATTTCCATTTTGTACCACCATCGTTGCCTCATCCAAAAACGCTACCTCGCAATTGAGGCCATTGCCTCCCAAATACAGCAACTTGCCCCCACCCTCAAACACCCACGATTTCAACCGATCATACATACTACGCGACCAATATTCAGGATGCGTGCTAATAATTAAGATCCGATAAGCATCTAAATCTAGTTTATCAAAATGAAATTGCGTTTCCGAATAATAATCGTAATCAAACCCCTCACGCTCCAACCAGCCCAACAGTCGCCATTCAGCAGGCGCCAAGTGACACCCAGATCGCCCTTCAATCGGATCGGTAACAGACACATCTTTACCCACATAATTTACCAATTCTGGCCGATCGAATGACAGCGGTAAATACGTATCGGAGCCATAATTGACATGTTCGGGATTGGTATATCGATTCAATTGCAAACGCGCATTACTCGTAGGTGTCTCGGGCAATTGATCTGGGTGAATATAATTGCTACGCCCACCAAAGTTATTATACGCCGTCCATGAAATATCAGATGCCAACACGGCAATATCGGCCTTTGGTTTTTCGGGCGCAACCACCCAAGGGAACGAAAAAAACGCACCAGACTCACCCGTGGCGTGCAAATAATAAAGCCCCGAACGTTCTGGTGCTTTCACATATTGTTTATGAAATGGACTGGTATAACCAAACGTATTCCATTGCACACCCGTTTGACTATAATCACCATCAGGGCTTAGCTGCACCGTTGCTCTTGGCCCGTGTTCGTCATACCATCCTATCGTTTTTATAAACTCCTTTTTCCACCCATAGCGCCACAATTCCAATTTATATGCCTCTGGGGAATGCACCCGAAACTCAGCTTCTTCGCCCACCTTTACACACTTGGGCCACATATACCCCAACAAACAATCCGACAACAATCGAAACTGATGAACAGAACCCTCTTGAACATCTACGTCCACAATCTTAGCCCCAAACCCATCCTTAGCCACAGTGACCTGATAAATACCCGGAGCAAGATCTGCATAAACCGCCCCCGATGCACCAGACCGAGCAGCAACAACCTGTCCCTCACGCTCAAACTCAAATAACACATCAATCAACGCAATATAACGTTCATCACTCACGTATCCCACAAGCATGGCTTGCTCCTTTGTCATCTCAAAAGAGACCTAAGAAATATATCGCGAAGAATACCCCAACAAAATTGCCCGACGCGCAATAGGATTTTTCCAAGGAAAAGCCCCATGTGTTTGCGCTGCGCCCAGAAACATCACCAAATCGCCTGCATCCATTGCAACATGGGTCGGCATATCCATGGTCTCTTCACTGGCGATCAAATCTGGCGGCACGGGATAACGCGCTTTGTGACTGCCAGGAATGCACATAAAGCCACCATCCGATAAACAGACATCTCGCAACTGCCACGCCACATTGATCGAATCACAATATACCCGTCCATTTTGCAACATATAAGTATTCTTGGGTTTAATAGGGTCAGCGCCACTGTGAAGACGATGCCCCGACCAACCTTCCGCTGAACAAATGGCACGCGCATCTCTGCATCGAAAACCACTGCCCATCATCCAATTCAATCTCAAAATCACAGATGGGTGTACAGCCATCTCACGAAAAGGATCACAATGTGGCTTGGGCAACTCAAACACGTCATGTAAAGAAGGTACGCCTGTGTCGGATAAAGCTGTTTTCTCTTTGGCCGCACCATCCCCCACCACAAGATGATCAAAACAAATATCCATCGCACGATTTGCAGCATTCAACCATGCTGTATCCATCACGTTTTTGAGCACCACATGACCACACAAATCCCACAAATAAAATTCACGGGCATCAATACCACAATCAGCATCGTATTTAAGCGTGGCAGGATGTAAAATGTCTGCATCTGTTTCAAGTTGTGCCACCTCACCATCCGAAGAGATCACAGGTGGTGTGCCTCCTTCTGGCGCAAACACGGCTTGTTGCAACGGTGTCAACTCCGACACCCAATCTCCCCATTTGTGTTTGGGAGCAATTTGCACAGAATCGCTGGCATAGTGAAACGCCACCAACGTAGCTTGCGATTTACAAAATCCATGCAATGTAGATGCCGCACACAAAATCAAATCTCCAGCTTTTAGCGCAGGTTGACGCACCACATCCATATCATCTGATCGCGTGATCAATTCGCGAGGGGTTTTCACTTGGCTCCTGTGACTGGCAGGTACCAAGGCCAATCCTCCATCATTTTCATCCACATCAGACAAAGCCCAAATTGCCAGCATATTTTGGCAAAATCCCACCCCGTTTTGATGGTGATACATGCGACTCACATTGCGCGGTTCGTTTCCTCCCACCAAGCAGCCATCATCCATCTGCTCACGCGCGCCAATCACCCACGGATCACCCACCACTTCACGCTCGCCGGTCATCAATGCATCCAAATAACCAGCCAAAAGGTTATGATCACGCAACCGTGCAAATGGATCGGGCAAAGAAGGTGCCGATAAATCATGTCCAGCAACAAGTCCATCCACACAATCGCACACTTCTTCCGAAGTCAGCACATTTCGAATAATCAAATAACCAAACACATCAAAGCAATAATTCTCAGTGTCCGTCATAATTTAATCCTTATCTAATTGTCCAGCATCGCCTTCATTTTTTCAGCCACCCACGAAATTGCCACATCGGCCATCACACGCCCCTTTTTAGGCGTGGCCAAATCACGCCCATCTCTAAAATAAATGGGATCACGGTCGGCATACCCTTCGCGTTGGATCTTCAAGTTTGCCCCTTCATAATCCACACCTTCCCAATGAATATTCTCAGGAAATGCCGCCATAGCAATCGCCGTCTCAAACTCAGCGGCATGAGCCGGGCAATCACCCGAATCCAATTGCTCAGCCACAAATTCTTTTGAATACGCTTCCCAATAAGAACAAAACTGCACATCGATGCCCAAGCGTTTTTGAAAATCAGCCATGTGCTCATTCAAAGGTCGATTGCCCGCATGCCCATTCACAATCAAAATATGCTCAATACCGTGCCTTTGCAGACTCTCACAAATATCATAGGCCACAGTCACAAATGTATCGGGCCGCAAACTCAACGTGCCCGGAAACTCCATCCAATGTTCCGATATACCAACCGACATGGGAGGCGCTACGACCACCTGAGGATACAATTCCAATGCCGCTTGGTGCGACATATGTAAAGCACTCACCGTATCGTGTTCCATCTCCAAATGTTCGTTGTGTTGCTCAGTGCTCCCCGTCGGCAAAATCGCACCTTTAATATCACCTCGCAACATCGCCTCACGCACATATCGACGTGTCAACTTCCACAAACGCACTTCACCCGTTTTCATATCGCCCTCCAGTCAAAGATTCTAAAATCATTCCAATTCCTTTTCCACACCATTTTCTACCTGCAGCCACCCTTTAAGCGCACCTTCTTTAGCAAACCACAAAACCACAGCATCCTGACCTTCGCCCATCACCACACCAACACGCTCATCCTCTTGTTGTAACATCACAGGTGTCATCTCTTCACGCGACTCATCGCCAACTTCTAACACATGAAGAAAATATTCTCGTTCCGAATCTCCACGGGTCCCGACCTCCAACCGCCAAGGAACAACAGGCGGGCGATCACCACGGCTTCCCTTGTGATTATACTGCGCCGTTTTTTCATGCGGATGCCCCCAAAAATCATACCCATCTCCCCCCCGTTTGGTCAACACAGCTGCTTCGGGAAGCAACGTTTTCAAAAACGCACGGGAACGCCCTTCACTTAACACCCTATCCACCCCAGCCGAACTGCTCACCCAGGTTGCAACACCACCATCATACTGTGCAACATGACCATCCACCATCACTGTTTCACGCCCATCAACAAGAGGTTCCGTTGGTATGTGTAAAAACCACGTTTTGGGAAAACCTTTACGCGTTGCATCCACACGATCAAAAATGACAAAAAATTCACGATCACCTTTCACATAAACAAACTGACGTGTTACTTCACGCACTTTATGCGAACGATACGCCTCCGTCAAATCTGCTGCAGAATACGTGATGTGTTGATCATCATGATACCCAACAACCTTCCCTCTCTCTACTGCATAGTGTCCATTATAAACCCACCGAATCATCCCCCCGTCATTCTCATTTTTTGTCCCCCCTTCAGACAAACCTCTCTCACCTGGCGCAAGACGACGAAATTCTTCATCGGCATCATAAACCGTCACCACATTAAAGGCCAAACTCCCGCCTGCATAATAGTCCCGATCATTGTGCCCCATCCCCCCCGCACGCCCCACCAACAACCCTTTTTTAGCGATCAGAAAATGGCCTTC
>JABIFK010000502.1 GCA_018650745.1 Candidatus Latescibacterota bacterium
GCCAATACCACTGCCCGCACCAATCACCACAACCACCCGTCGGGCAAATTCCTTTTCAGGTGGCATACGACGCAACTTGGCCTCTTCCAAAGCCCAATATTCGATATCAAAAGCTTCTTGTTGTGGCAATGCGATATATTCATCAATCGCCTCAGCCCCACGCATCACTTCCACTGCACAATTATAAAACTCTGCCGTCACGCGTGACTCGCTCTTGTTTTTACCCCACGCAATCATACCAATACCCGGAATCAAGATCACCGTTGGATTCGGATCGCGCATCGCCGGAGAATCATCGCGTTTGCAGGCTTCATAGTAGGTCGCATAATCTTCACGATACTGTGCCAAACCCTCCGTCAATTTCACTTTCAGCACATCAACATCTTCTTCTTGAGGATTCCAATTGACATACAACGGTTTAATCTTCGTCCGTAAAAAATGATCGGGACACGATGTGCCCAACGCTGCCAAACGTTCGGCATCAGCACTATTTACAAAACGCAAAATGGCATCATCGGACTGAACCGTTCCCACAAACCGATTCTGCACAGACACCTGCCCGCGCAACCACGGCAAAACATCCACCAAAATTTCCGACTGCTTATCTTCCACCAAAGCCTCGTACTTTGCGCCGCCAAAAGTTTTGTCGCCCTTGTCTCTCGATTCAATATAATCGGCGGCTTTTTCAATTAAACGCAATGTCAGCTCATAACATGCCTTATCATCATCATCCCAATTGATCAGTCCATGTTGCCCCAACACAATGCCTTTTAAGTTGGGCTGCTCACGGCACACTTGCTCCAACACCAAGCCCAGATCAAAACCCGGCCGCTGCCAAGGCACCCATGCCACATCGTCACCATAAATTTCCCGCGTCAAACGTTCTCCCTCTTTGGCCGCCGCAATGGCGATCACCGCATTGGGGTGCATGTGATCAATATGCTTAAACGGCACATAAGCATGAAGTGGCGTATCAATCGAAGAGGCACGCGGATTGAGATTGTATGTTGTGTGTTTATACAAATCCACCATCGCATCTTCAACGGGTGTCTTTGCCCCTTTTTCGCGTGATTGGTCATATATCGTTTGCAATGCATAAAGCTTGTCCTGATAAAGAGAGGCAAAATTCTCAGCCTTAGAGGTTCTCAAATCGCCTCCCGATCCCTTCACCCACATCACAGAAGCCTTTTGCCCGTCTAAGGGGTCCTGTTCTTCCACTTTAGACGAGGTATTGCCTCCACCCGTATTGGTGATTCTCTGATCACGCCCCAATAAATTTGAACGATAAACCAAACGCCCAACCGCATCCAATTGATCCGCTTTTTTATTATCCCACCCATAGGCCACATATTTAAAATCCGTATTTGTTAACATGTCTGTTTATCTCCGTTTATTTGTGTTTTTCTTTTATATTTACAATATACATCAAAAAGCGGACACAAACAAACATAAAATTTGTTGTTTTTCTTTTGATTTTCTGTGCTTTTGAGCTAGCTTATACCCACATAACAGATTAACCATCTCATTTTGTCCAGGAGTTTCCATGCTTGCCTTACAACGCCATCGCCAAACCTTAGATGTACTCGAACAAGAAAACAGCGTGCGTGTAACTGCCTTGGCCAAACAATTTCAGGTCACCGAAGAAACCATTCGCCGTGATCTCGAAAAACTCGAAACCGATGGCAAACTCGTGCGCTCACACGGCGGTGCCGTTCGCATTGAGAATGCCCATCGCGACATCCCATTTTTACAGCGTAACATTACACGCATCAAAGAAAAAACCTCTATTGCCAAACGTGCGCTTCAGGAAGTATCCGAAGCAGATGTCATCGCCTTAGACGCCAGCACCTCGGCCTATCAAATGGCACGCCTCTTACCCGACATAGCCATTCACATTATCACCAACTCATTGCCTATCATCACCCTACTTGAAAAAAGAGAACATATCAAAGTCATTGCCACCGGCGGCCTCATTGACCACAACACGCAATCACTTACGGGTCCCTTGGTTGATCAAGCACTCGACACCTATCACATCAATAAATTTTTCTTTTCCTGTCGAGGCGTCGATTTTCAACGTGGGCTCAGTGAAGCCTGGGAAGAGAACGCGCGTTACAAACAGAAATTGCTCGCTCTTGCCGACCAATCCTATCTCTTGGCCGACACCAGCAAATTGGACGTGCGTTCGAAAATTTTTTTTGCAAAAATAAACGACGTAGACATCATCTTTACCGACACAGACCTGAACGAAGACCAATTGAAACAATTGCAAAACACCGAAACCATTATTTGCCCAAACACATAAAAAAAGGCGACCCAATAGGGCCGCCCTTTACACACGTTAAACTGATTTAAAAGCATCTCTAACTCTGCAAAGCCTCAAACACCGCTTTGGCAATAATCAAATGCCCAGTTCGATTGGGGTGCACAGGCTCTGGGCAGAAAGTTTCGGCATCGCGATATTTCAAATGATCTTGGAACAAATCGTGCAACCGTACCAACTTGGTGCCATACTTTTCGCTCATCTTTTCAACCACAGCAATATATTCCGGAATAAAATCCAACACGCTGCTTCTAAGCGTTTGCCCAGACGTATCCGTGGAAATATAAAACGGCGAAATCAAAACCACCGGACAGCCAAGTTCTTTTTTTGTTGTATCCAAAATGGAGTCGTATAATTCTTCAAATAACGCAGGTGGAACCGCATCATCGGCTTTACGCAGCACACTGTGCAAATCATTGATCCCAATTTTTATCGATAACTTATCGGGCTTGTGATAAATCACATCGTCGCGCCAACGCTCATGTAAATTTGTGACCCGATTACCGCCAATGCCTTTATTGATAAAACGAATGTTTCGTTCCGGATATTCCGCTGTCGCCAATTCCGTAAAAAAGCGCAC
>JABIFK010000412.1 GCA_018650745.1 Candidatus Latescibacterota bacterium
CGGAAGCCGTTGTCGGATATGCCGCCACAAATCGCGATCCCTTATGGCCAAATACGTGTGTCGTCGATCTTTTCTGTTTACCCAATTTTTGGGACCACACCAATGATCTGCTCAGAACCATCCATTGGCCAACGGCCGACCGATACGTATCCTATTGCGATGAAGGCTGGACAGAAAAAGAAGAAGCACTCCGCGCAGAAGGCTTCCAAATTTGCGCAACCCTCCCACAATGGGTCACAAAAGGATACGACCACACAGAAAAAGCCGACATCAACCTATGGGTAAAAAAATAACCCTCACGGCACAGAGCGCAGCGAGGGTTATATTCTTTAAAACAAGCAGTGAAGCCAGTGTCTGTTTTGAAACAAAAGCATGCTATCCAATCAGGCGAACACATTCCCTGATTTACCTTTTGCCTTTTTATTTTTTACTTTTTACTTTTGCCTTTTTACTTGCCCCACCTCACCCAATCTGCCAATCCCGAGACACATCCTGCGCCCGTACCATCCGCGCATAAAGAGCATCCAAATCCATAAGTGTTTGGTGATTTCCCAATTCACCAATTTCACCTTGCTCAAGCACCGCTATTTGATCGGCATTGCGAATCGTAGACAACCGATGCGCAATCACCAACGTTGTTCGGTTGTGCATCAACTTTAAAAGCGCATCCTGAATCAATGCCTCTGTTTCTACATCAACCGAAGACGTGGCTTCATCCAAGATCAAAATAGGTGCATCCTTCAACAAGGCCCGCGCAATAGAAAGCCGTTGTTTCTGCCCACCCGAAAGCCTCACACCCCGCTCGCCAATCAATGTATCATACCCTTGTGGCAACGCTTCAATAAAATCCGTAGCATTCGCCGCCTCTGCTGCTGCCCGAACGTCATCATCACTGGCTCCAGGTCGCCCAATACTCAAATTATCATACACAGTACCATGAAACAAAAACACATCTTGTAATACCGAAGCAATGTGCTCACGCAAAAAATTCAAAGGCAACACTCTTACATCATATCCCCCCACAAAAACAGCACCTTGATGAGGGTCATAGAACCGAGGGATCAAATTCCCAAACGTCGTCTTGCCCACACCCGTAGGCCCAACCAATGCAACAACAGAACCTTCCTCAATTTTGAGATCAACATTTTTCAAGACAGGCACGTGCGCATCATAACCAAATGTTAAATTTTCAAAACGAATATCCCACTTCATATCCTGCGGCACCACAGCATCGGGTGCATCAACAATATCGGTTTCTTCGGCCAACAGTTCAAACACCCGTTCAATACTTGCCGCCGCTTTTTGCAACACATCATTGAAAGACGCCAATTGTAAAAACGGCTGATAAATGTGCCCCATATACACAATGAACACAAACAGATCTGCCACAGAAATCTTCTCCTGCAACGCCATCGTGCCGCCACTCCAAATCACCAACACAATGCCCAGTCCACCCATAGCCTCAATAATACCTGCCGGAAGCAAAGAAACCGTGTTGGCCTCAATCATACGATCTCGAAACTTTTCACTGTGTATCGTCACACGCTTGGCGCGATCTGCTTCTCTTACAAACGACTTAATCACCACAATGCCCGACAAATTATCTTGCAAAACAGACACCAAATCAGACAATTGCTCGCGCACCCCACGCCACATTTTGCGCACCTTCGACACATATCGATACACCAAAAATGCAGCCAAAGGAATAGGCAAAATAGCGACCAAAGCCAGTTCGGGGTTTAAGTAAAACAGCACGCCCACCATTGACGCCGGAATCACAAGTGCAAGTGCCGTCTCGGGAATACCATGTGAAATGAAGTCCTCAATGGCCTCTACATCATTCACCGACCGCGAAATCAAATTGCCCGTCCGTTGTTTGTTAAAAAATTTATGGGGCAACGTTTGCAAATGTGCATAAACACGCACCATTAATTGATGCATCACCCGATACGCTGTCACATGTGAGAAATATCCATATCCATATCGTGCGCCCCCTCGCAACAGATATATCCCAAACAACATCAAACTTATCCCATACAAATCGGCCGATACATCCGATTCTGTTACCCACTGAATCAACTTGCGAATCAATAAGGGCGGCAACAGATTTGCAAAGGCAAATATCAATCCACAAAAAATAGAACCCGCCATAAACAATCGACGGCCTTCTAGTAATTCATACACCTGCTTCAAAAATTTCATATAGAACCCATTCTTCCTATAAAAAATGTCACATTTCCAAAACCACTCTAACCCCAACTCTGCAGCCCCGTAACCATCTCTTCCATTTCCGAACCTATTGCAACTTAAAAAGGATGTCAATCGTTTTAAGTTGTGTCTCCTCTATATAAGCTCTATATTCACAATTGACCTTGAACGCACCACTTACGAACCAATCTGTTTGGACGTCTAATCCCAGAAAACAACACTTATATGAAGTACCATCCATCCACCATACGCACACTTGCCCTCTACGCGCTCAGCATCGTCATATTGACCTATTACGGCATCGAAGTGTGTCCCTTCCTCGAAACACTCTCTCCTTACGAACTTATCACCGTATTTACCGTCGCCTTCGCAATTTCTGGCACATTCCGTATGCTTATCCTTTCGCGATTACAATCTTCCAATGAATTAGACCTTCAAAAGCCGTGGCAATATCTGCAAGTAGACCTTACGATGTGGCTCCTTACAGGTATATTGGTCACTGGGTGGAATGCCTATCATTACGCATTCCCTATCGAAAGTGGCCTCAAAGTCATCTTAGGCTGTATCACCTTAGGCATTTTCTCCGCCAGTTACCTCGCCCTCAAAGTTGAACACGAACTCATCCAATCTCTGTCAGACAAAGGCAATGTACTCACGCTCACCGACCGAGGTAAGTTTTTTTCCATCACCACCAAATTTTTCATCTTCACAATCTTGTCCATCACTGTCGTCACAACCGTCTTACTCCTGCTCATCTACAAAGATTTCATATACGTCATCGACACCCTCTCCATGGACAAACCTTTCGAGTTCATTTGGGTCGCCCGCGAAATACTCTTTGTCATGGCCATCCTTCTAATCGGTAGTTTTGCCGTTGCACGTCAATACAGTCGCAACCTCAAACTCATGTTCGAGCTACAACTCAAATCCTTTGGCGCCGTCGAAAAAGGCAATTACGAAACCTTTGTCCCCGTGATTAACCACGACGAATTTGGCATTATTGCCGAACAAACCAATCAAATGATCGTTGGCCTCAAAGAAAAAGTACGCATCGAAAAAGCCTTTGGCAAATACATGAGCCCAACGGTTGCACAATCTGTACTCAACAGCGAACAAGAAACCCACCTCGGTGGCCGCGAAGTAAACGTCGCCATCCTCTTCACCGATCTACGCGATTTCACACCTCTCTCAGAAAAATGTTCTCCCCGAGAAGTCGTCGAAATCCTTAACGAATATTTCACACTGGTCGTCGAAGCTGTCCACACCCACCACGGCGTCCTAGACAAGTTCATAGGCGATGCCGCAATGGCTGTCTTTGGTCTCGATGGCAAAAGCGCAC
>JABIFK010000513.1 GCA_018650745.1 Candidatus Latescibacterota bacterium
ATTGTTCAGCACCACAAATCCATCTGTATTAAGGGCATCACACGCCTGTTTCAAATGCGCCCCCGACAAGACCTCACTTGTCTTCTCTTCACCAGTCACATCAATTTCAACCATCACGACTCCTTAATAAGATACGGATTCAAATCTTTTTCGGCTTCGTCTTTCAAGATACCGACAGTCACATCAGCTCCTGCCGATTTTAAAATTGCAATACCTTGACCTTGGTTCTTAGGGTGTGGATCAATCAATGCCACATATACTTGCCCTATTTTCCGATCGACCAACGTCTTCGCACACGATGGCGTTCGCCCCAGAAATGAACACGGCTCCAATGTTACAAATGCCGTCACATCCTCCAAATCACCATCAACCTGTGCCAATGCCATCGCCTCAGCATGGTGTTCACCCGGCGAATTGGTATACCCTCGCGCAATCATCCTATCCGCCCGCACCAACACACATCCTACGGGTGGATTTGGGCGACATGCTGGCAGAGCCTTACGCCCTTCTATCAAGGCTTCATGCATGAAATAGTTTATTTGCTCAGCAGAGTAATTCATAAAGCCTTTCAAACTTTCTGGTTAATCAATTTGTTCAACAATAAAGTTCATGCTAAAAGTCATCACCTAAAATTTAATTGGCTTGTCATTCCTATTCCAACCCCAACTGCGCCCGATACGTCGAATCTGCTGCCGAATTCTTGCCCCAGTAATCTAACATGATAGTGTGTGTCTTCTTCCCCATTGTAGTCGTCCACTTGCCACGCCGTTGATACGACTCTTCCCAGGACAATATGCTGTGTGGATATGCCTTCTCAAACGTAATCGATAACTTACGTGGAATTGTCGAATACACCATGTTATAAGTCTGCGTAGTCTCACCTCTCACCATCTCTGTCGTGGCCGTCTGTTCTTGAGGCAACACATGTGCCAACCGCTGAAACTGAAGCCCCGGAATCAACTGCACCTCGCCAATAGGCAACTGCTCGGGTGCCAACCGAATGCGTGTCCAGATCTCATCTTCCAATATCCCGCCTATCACAAAATTGCGGTCCCCTTCACTTTGAAAATAAGACCGCAAAATACCGTGATATTGTTCATTGCGATAATTCATTTGGGTAAACGTGTGCCCACACCACTCTTGAACAGAAGTTGTTGCTTTTAACGTACGTTGATTTGATCCAACAGGTGTAAACGTAGATGTCATCATGGAATAAGGATAAATACCCGTGGTAAAATTACGCGTAAAATTCAACTTAAGTATCGACACACTTTCGCCGTCACCCCGTTCATGCTTAACATGATCTTTGGTCAAAAAATCTTCCGTCACAAAAATCAGTACCGCATCCCCATCATGTACATCGCGGTATCTCGCTTGCCTGAGTTCATACCGTGTAATCTCAGCCAACCCCGCATACCACTGTTTTTTAAATGCCTCATCTCCCGGCTTCACCTCTGCACCAACAGAACCAACCAAAACCATCGCACACAATACACCAACAATCTGTTTAATCATATTCAACTCCCATCCGGCTGTTGTTTTCAGAATGGTTATACTTTCAGAGCAATACGATATTGCATCAAATCGGTTGTCCAATCATTTTCACCACCCGAAAACAATCGCGGCAAATACAGCAACAAATCACCATTTTGATCTTCACGCACATAAAAGTTCGACAGTGTCACCTGATCGCTGTCGAGAGCCTGGCGATCGTCCAAAATGGTCACTGTCTCCCCCATCAAACAGCCCGAGTCCAAATTCACCTCACCAATAACAATCGGATAACGTGGGCGATTGCCCTGTGGATTCTCAGGTGTCAGGTTGCCCATCCAATACAACTTTCCGTTGCTGTGTGGGATGAGCTGCGAGCAAGCACTGGGTGAAAAGAAGGGATGCCCATCTTCATAGGTCCAAGGTTCGGCATCCGTCCAAGACATGCCCCCATCTACAGATCGCGACACCCACTTATGTGCAGGCCACTCGGGTCGTGCATCATTGCTGCCTCGCATCACCATTAAAATGGACCCATCATTCAACTCGGCAATGGTCGGCTCAATCAAACCCCGTGTGGTTCTCGTAGGGTCGCCCACCACACGCTCAGATGCAGTCCATTGCAATCGACCATCATCTCTCCACGTTCCCACCAGCATCAAACAATCGGTGTATGTATACCCCGCCCCAGGGTTATGATACATGCCATCTGAACCCGTAGGCGTGCTTTGTACAGGAAACAAAATCACCCCATCAGATCGCGTAAGAGGCCGCTGCCCCAAATCACCTATCATCACACAATTTTTACCCACCGTTACACCTGGCAAGTGATGCACAGCATCGTATTCATCACCGACATGAATAATCTGCTCATTCACAAGGTCCGTCACGCCACCATCTTCAGACACCAAATAATGTAATTTCCACTGCATCATGCCTTCCAGCGGATCATCATTAGGCAAAACCCCTTCCGTCCACACCGATATATAGCGACCCGTTTGGGGGTCCACATATCCGCCACGCGGATGACGCCGCCCAGTGCCATTGGGCTGTTCAAATTTCGTTGCCCACTCTTCAGCTTCAGACCACGTTTTTCCACCATCACTTGACCGCCGCACATACGCCACATCTACCGTATCTGATCGGCTGGTATAACTGTGATAACTCACCATTTTCTGACCATCTAATGTCGTCGTATAACACCCACCCAAAACACCAACCCCATTTCGAGGTGCGGCGACAAAAACCGTGCGCGCGATAACTTTTGCAATCATCTTGTTCCTCATTTCTCTATCGATTGGATCAGTTCTTGAAGCATCTCATTGTTGGGATCTATTTTAAATGCCATGTCATAAGATGTCCGTGCCAATTCAGCTTGTCCAATGGCCTGATAAATTTGCCCCGTCAATACATGTGCATCAATCATATCAGGAGACAATTTGATGACCGCTTGGCACTGTTTTAATGCAGCCTCTACGCTGTCACGTTTAATGAATGCTTTTGCCAAATGCATTCGGTAAGTTGTGTTTTTGGGATAACGCCCAACCAAAGATTGAAACACTTGATTTGCAGATTCGAAATCTTCCAGGTCTAAATAACACCGCCCCAACGTGTAATCCATATTTGCCAAAGTCTCTTTGTCCAATATGCGTTTGGCCTGATGTTCAAATGCAATCTCATATTGTTGAATCACGTCATGATGGCTGCCGCTTTGATATAAAGCCAGGCCATAATTATACAATGCCATCAAATGCCCCGGATAAAAACTTAATGCTTCCTGATACAGCAAAACAGCGCCATCATAATTGCCTTTTTCATGTTGCTCTTTGGCCATGTTATTGTATGTACCTGCTACAAAATAATGCAACCCGAGATCTTCAACCTGTTCCAAAAACACCGCCCGTCCTTCTTCCGCCAAAGGCCCCTCAAACCGCAAACGCAAAGCCATTCGTCGAAATGCCGAACCAGCAAAAAGAGGATCGTTTTGATAGGCATCGTCGGGACGAATCACATACAAAATCGGCACGCTGTCTACATCAACGGTATGCACCACTTCACCTGCAGCAATACGATGATAATCAAAGCGTGTCGTGCCCAAATACAAATCGGCTTCTTCATACACGTCGACCCGCTCAAATCGGGTGGTATCCATAACATTGTGAAGTTGACCAAAGCGACTGGCTACCTGTAACTTGCGCTTTGAATAATCCCAGGGATACCTTTGAGAAACCCAATCCAAGCCCTGCTTAAAGCTATTGCCCCAGTAATCTGTCTCAAAATTCACCGATGCCTTTTGAATACCACCAGCAATCACATGATTAAAGTATACCGATTGATTCGGATGGATACGCACCATATACACCCCAGTCCACATCACCAAAGCCGTCACACCAATGAGCATTGTACGATGTAATGCGATCGATTTTAAACTTTGCCACAGCACAACCAAACCAAGCGCACTGCAAACAACAAGGGGCGGTACCACAAAAAGCATGTGTCGATACCCATCATAAAATGGGGTATTCATCACAGCAGCGTAAACAGTAGGAAAAGCCGCACTCCAAAACAAAACAAAACGCTGGATATGCAACGGTTGAATACCTGAAAATGATTGTCGCCAAAGCCCCAACCGCACAATGCCACATAGCAAGCCCACCAGAACCAGCTCGGGCAGAGTCAACAACAACCACTTGGACACATAAAACCAAGGCACATCGTGATTCAGTACATACTGACCATCAAAATAACTAAAATGGGGTTCCAAAAACTTAGAGAAATACCCCATGGCCTCAAAAGGTCCCGTTATGGGATTCATCATTGCCCAAGGCCACAAAGGCAGCATCACCACATAAGCAACAGCAACAACCGCAACGGTCTGCGGCACAAATTGACGCACAGCTTCTCGAACAGATAACCCTTCCCAAATCAGCAACACATACCGCAAGCCCCAAAACAAACCCAAATAGAAAAACAAAACCAAACCCGCTACCCTGCAACCCAACGTTAGACCAATAGCCAAACCCGTTTTCCAAATCCAATCTTTAGGCAATTCGGGCAAAGACCCCAAGCCACGCAAAATCCAATAAACACTCCACAGATAAAAGACCGCAAAAGGAATGTCTTTGGGATTGTTAAAAATATGACCATAATATCGGGGTGTTAAAATCAGAAAGAGAGCAGCGAGAAAACCCGCCGGTCCACCACCCAACAGATAGCCAATTCGATACGCAGCAACAACACCCAAGAAACCAATAATTGCGCAACACAAATGGTAGGAGTCAAAAGACGACAAAGGCAAAACCTGACTTAATACGTACCCCAACACATGAACCAAACCACCGTATAACCAGGTATTTGTCGTTTCGAAAATAGGTTGATATGTAAAACCGCTCTTATACCATCTAAGAATATCGAGACCATAATTTAAAAGTGGCGGTTCATCTGTTGTCAGGCCATAATCCAGAAAAGTGGCCAGAATCATAAAACCGTGCACACTCAAAAGGATATACGTATAAAATGACCACCGTTTCAACGAATAGCCCCAAAGCGTGATCGTGTCTGTCTGATTGTCTATTTGTGCCATATGCCGTCTAAATCTTTCAAGTAAATTCTGTTTTCATGTTCAAATTAGGCCAAACCGAGCACATTGTATCTGAAGCAACATACAGAGGGTCATCAATGCCTTGCAAAGAATGTCATTTTCCCCAATATTATCCTCGCAAAAAGTCCCCCTCATAATATAAGCATTGATCTGTTTGCGTCTTCAATATTTATACCTCATTAGAAGGAGTTAAAACACATGTATATTCAGGACCAAGTTCGTTTTTCTGACTTTAACGACGAAACCCTCAGTTTTTTCCGCGCCATCAGTGTCGATTCGATTCATCTTGAGCTACGCGGTGGCAAGCCAGCGCCATCGGCCACCAGCAAAAGCAGCGGTACAGGCCAAGCCAACAACCAATTGGCACAAGACAT
Source organism: Candidatus Latescibacterota bacterium (assembly GCA_018650745.1). Classification (GTDB taxonomy): domain Bacteria; phylum Latescibacterota; class UBA2968; order UBA2968; family UBA2968; genus JABIFK01. The sequence goes on from JABIFK010000513.1 coordinate 5,467, forward strand.
AAAAGCAGGCAAAGATTGCACAGAAATATTTGAACAAGCCCGCGAAAAAGTCGAATCACACGATATGAAACTGAACAACCTCTTTATGTCTTGTTGGGAAGAAATTGCACTTGGCAAAGAAGATGCCGATGAAAAAATTGGAGCCTGGTGTAAAATGCTCGAATCCATTGGCAAAGCAGGCATTCCGTGTTTGGGATGGAATTTCAAACCCAAGGGCAATTTCCGCACCGAATCAGATATTGGTCGTGGCGGCGCACGTTACAGCACCTTTGACTATGCCGAATTTGAAAAAAACCGCCCAGAACCACACGACCCACCCTATTCGGAAGAGCAAATGTGGGCCAATATGGAAAAATTCCTCAAAGCCGTTATTCCCGTCGCCGAAAAAGCAGGCGTCAAAATGGCGCTCCACCCCGATGATCCTCCCATTCCCGAACCCCTTGGTGGCATTGCTCAAATTTGTTCATCACTCGAACAATTTCGCAAAACCTTTTTCGAAATTGCCCCCAGCCCCAACAACAACATGCTCTTTTGCCAAGGCTGTATGACCGAATTACTTGGCCCCGAAAAAGTATACGATGCCATTGCCGAAATGGCATCCAAAAACAAAATCCAATGGGTGCACTTTCGCAACGTAAGAGGCCAACTCCCACGATTTGTTGAAGTCTTTATGGATGAAGGCGAAGTGGACATGAAAAAGTCTATGGAAATCTACCGGGACAACGGTTTCAATGGCCCCTTTATGATGGACCATACGCCTACATTTGCCCATAACCATTCGGCCCTTGCAGGCAAAGCCTTTGCCATTGGTTATATTCGCGCACTCATTCAAGACGTCTACAAATAAGGAATTTCCATGAGCATCGAAATCATACATCCCACCATGGCCGATCTCATTGACCCATCGGCCCAACTTGACAGAATAGGGGATGGATTCAAGTTTACAGAAGGCCCAGTTTGGCACAAAGAACAACAATGCCTATATTTCTCAGATATTCCAGCCAATATTCTATACAAATGGACCGAGCAAGACGGCTTCTCTGCCCACCGAGAACCCAGCCAAAACACCAATGGCTTAACGATAAATGCCAAAGGGCAGCTCATCTCGTGCGAACACTCTGGCAGGCGTGTCAGCATCGAAATTGACGGCAGCGTAGAAACCCTGACCAGCACCTATCAGGGCAAACGCCTCAACTCACCCAATGACGTCATCGTTTGCCAAAACGGCGACCTCATCTTCACGGACCCACCCTATGGATTACCAAAAAAAGACGGTGTGATGCTCGAGCAAGAAATCGACTTCTTTGGTGTCTATCGCTTGCCCGCGGGGTCCAGCGAACCCGTACTTCTCATCGACGACTTTGAACGCCCCAATGGCTTGGCCATCAGTGCCGATGAAAAAACACTGTATGTCGATGATACCGCCCGCAAACACATTCGCGCCTTTAACGTAGAACCCGACGGTTCCATATCCAACGGCCGCATCTTTGCCGAACTCATCGGCGAAGGCAAAGGCGCACCCGACGGCATGAAATTGGATCGTCACGACAACGTCTTTTGTACCGGTGCAGGTGGCGTGTGGGTATTTAATGCCAACGGCGACGTCTTAGGCAAAATTCACACAGACAATACAACGGCCAACATCGGTTGGGGAGGAGAAGACATGCAAACCCTCTTCCTCACAGCCAGCACCGAAGTCTATCGTGTACAGTGCAAAACGGGTGCATAAAACAGACAGGCATTCCGTTTGGAATGCCCTTTCCTTTTATATTATCTTAACCCTACAAAACGATCCCAAGAATGAATACACGGAGAATCCCATGAAAATCACCGACATCAAAACTGCGCAAGTACAACTCAAAGTGGATGGCAAACCGCGTTGGCGATACAATTTTGTACGCGTCCACACAGACGAAGGTGTCTATGGCACCGGTGAAGCCAGCCATGTTGACGGCGGTTGGCGGGAATCTACCCGAGACATGGCCAAACTCATCATTGGCATG
>JABIFK010000506.1 GCA_018650745.1 Candidatus Latescibacterota bacterium
ATCTAAAATATAACCAGGTGCCACAACTTCACGCATGCCACCTTGCCCATCCAAAACCCTGAACCCATCCACACCCTGAATAATAGCACTGTCATCAACATCTGTTCGGGTACGCACCCAAGAAGGCACATAACCCGCACAACGAGGCGGTGTACCAACAGAGCGGCGCCGGTCTATCATCATCACAGACAAACCGCGCTCAGCCGCTACACGCGCTGCAGTAGCCCCAGCAGGGCCACAACCCACAACAATCAGATCAAAACTATCCAGAACACGGCATCCTATACTTACTCAGATTGCGAAGTTTCATCGTCGCCTTGAAACATTTTTTGATCATCGCTATCGACAGCTTGTTTAAATGTCAGCGTATCCTCATCCCATTGAAACACTCGAACCACTTTTTGGCCGTGACTGTCGGTTTCATCATCGTGCAATTGAAATACTTTCCGCCCCCTGCTATCAACTTCGCCCTTTTTCACTGGAATGACCGGATAAACAATGCCAGGATATGCAGGCTCGCCATCAAACAAAGCAGCTCTTTGATCCTCTTTTGAAAAATAGGCATCAAAGTCAATATGCGAATGGTAAATTGCCACCAACTTGCCACCTGCTTGTTCAGCATCTTGCTGAATGCGCAGCACGTGCATATCGTTCATACGATAGGCTTCTGTTGAGGTTCGTGGATGCGTTTCGGGATCTGCTTCATGCAACTTATTTTGAATATTTTCACCCCGATGCACCGCGTGATGACCATCAGCATCCGCCGTTATCATTCCGCAGCATTCTGCCGGATAATCTTCTTTCGCATGTGCAAACATAGCTTCCCACACCTCATCATCAAACATGCCTACCCTCACTTGTCCAACCGCCAAAGCGGCGTACTCATATATTTTTCACCACTATCAGGGAACAGAGTCACCACCACACCTTCATCCAAAGTCTCTGCCACTTTCAAAGCACCCACCATTGCCGCGCCACACGATTGCCCAACCAACAACCCCAATTCCCGTGTCAAACGACGCGCAGCATCATATGCATCTTCAGTTTCTACCTGAACTTTTTCATCCCATACAGACGCATCATAAATACCAGGCACAATCGACACATCCATATTCTTCAATCCTTCAACGCCATGAAATTCGGGCGGTTCAATCGCCACAATTTTGACATCTGGATTCAGTTCTTTCAATCGTCGGCCAGTACCAATAAGCGTGCCACTGGTTCCAAGTGTCGCCACAAAATGAGTTACGCGGCCTTGAGTTTGCTCCCAAATTTCAGACGCAGTATGTAAATAATGCGCCTTAGGATTTGATGGATTATTATACTGATCGGGTTTGTAATAGCGCTCAGGATCTGCAGCCAAAATATCTCGACACATCAAAATAGCCCCATCGGAGCCTTCCAGTGGGTCACTTAGAATAAGCTTGGCCCCATAAGATTGAATCACATACCGGCGCTCAATACTCACACTTGACGGCATAACCAATTCAACCTGATATCCCTTTACGACACCAATCATGGCATATGCGATGCCCGTATTGCCCGATGTCGAATCAAGAATGACCTTGCCTGGCGTAAGCAATCCAGACGCTTCTGCATCCAAAATCATCTGCAATGCCGGACGATCCTTTATAGACCCTCCGGGATTAAACATCTCTAATTTGGCCCAGACCTCTACCTTGGGTTTGAGGTGATCGGTCAACTGGGTCAAACGTAAAATAGGCGTATGCCCAATTTCATCTAAAATAGATTTACGAACCACTTGTGGTTGATCAACGGTTTCCATAAAATACCCAATTAAAAACAAAGCCCCACAGGAACACCTAAAGTAACCTTGGGGGTCGATCACGAACAAATTGAAAATAAGATTGTTGAGCAATAAAATCAAGAATCTTATGGTCCGGCCTTATTTTGTTTCAACAACCTCAGGTGAAGGTTCAATCGGTTGCAAAAAAGTATGTATGCCACACTCAGCCTTGCCCTGCCCCGCCCATCGGCCAGCGCGTTCATCTTCACCCTCACCTACCTGTTTCGTGCAAGGCCAACACCCCACACTGGGATACCCTTGATCCATTAATGGATTGTA
>JABIFK010000383.1 GCA_018650745.1 Candidatus Latescibacterota bacterium
GTCGGTGAAGACGCTATTCAAATGGAAAAGGTCGATACCTACACTCTCAAGATCAAATCCAAAGCTCCTTTAGGACGCATCCTCTATGCACTGTGCAATGGCACAAGTGCCCAACCCAAGCACATCTTGTCAAAATGGCATCCTAAATATAATCCGGAATCAACATTCCAAGCCTTTCGCGACAGCACGACCAGTGCGCAGATGATTATGAAACCCGGCATCCCTCGCCTATCGGCCTGGGTGCCAGCAGATTGGATTCGCGGGCAGCGCATTGTTTATGAACGCAACCCTTATTATCACAAGATTGACACTGCTGGCAATCAACTGCCCTATGCCGACAGCATCACTTTTACAGTCATTCAAGACCCCCAAGTAATCTTGCTCAAATTTGTGAATGGAGAAATTGATCTCTTTGGTCGGTACTCCAAAGTCAGCATGTTTCCCACCCTCAAATCTGAAGAGAAAAAAGGCCGCTTCAAATTGCGCATCACCGGCCCAGATCGCGGTCCTTCCTTTTATATTAACTGGGACACACCCAAAGCTAATTTGCGTGAGGCTTTTCGCAACACCAACGTACGCATAGCGATGTCCCATGCCATCAACCGCGAAGAGATCAATCAAATCGTCTATCACGGCTTATTGGAACCTGCGGGTTATTCGTTTGGGCGCGCCAACCCGTATTTCAAAGAAGAAGCCTACCACAAATATTCAACCTACGATCCAGAAAAATCAAAGCAAATACTCGATGAAGCGGGTTATCGCGACACCGATGGGGATGGTTGGCGCGAATTCAAAGATGGCGTACGTTTTGAGTTTAACATCGATGTAATTCCCGGCGAAGGCGTCGATGTCTCAGAACTTGCATCGGAGCACTGGCGAGCTATTGGCATCAAAGCCAATCTTAATATCTCATTGCGGGACATCATTTGGCCCCGTCGCCTTAACGGCGAATTTGACATTCACCAATGGGGTCAAGAAGGCCCCGCCGATCCATTGGGCCGCCTCAACGACTGGGCCATTATGGCTCCCACCGTACCCTTTTGGCATCGCAACGCATCAGAAGAAGGCCCCACCTGGTTACACGAAGCCACACGCTTGATCAAAAAAACATTGATCACAATTGATCCAGACCAAATAGCAAAACAAATGTCACGGGTGCGCGACTTGCACACCGACAACGTGCCAGTCATCACACTGGGTTCTTCTTTTTCTGTTTGGGGTGCGGGAACGCGTTTGGGCAACGTCCCCTTTCAAGGCACAGGGGCAGATGTTTACAGAGGGTGGAGTCGCCCGGTCTTTCACGAACAGATTTATGTCAAGCAGTAGCAGGTGTAGGGCAAGAGTCACAAGTTGCTGGTCACATGCAAATAACCGTGAACAACATCAAAAGCAGATTAAAGTTTAGAAAAAACACGTCATCACAAACCTCCAAGAGCTGGAGCAAACCATATGTTGAACTACATCATCCGTCGTTTGTTACATATGATCCCAACGCTGATCCTCATTTCAATGGTCAGTTTTGCGGTCATACAAGCACCGCCAGGAGACATGCTTACCTCACGTTTGGCCGAACTTGCCGAGCAAGGGGAACTCGGCTCCGAAAGTGCAATGGCCCAGATTGAAGCCTTACGTGAGCGCTATGGTCTAAACGACCCCATCTACGAACAATATTACCGTTGGATCAGTAAAATTGTTTTTGAGGGCGACTTTGGGGAATCATTTACCTACGAAATGGACGTGCTCCAACTTTTAGGTGAACGCCTCGGCCTTACGCTCATGCTCACCCTCTCTACGCTTGTCTTTACCTGGATCGTTGCCATACCCATTGGGGTTTACTCAGCTACAAGACAATATTCTATTGGAGATTACGGCTTCACCTTTTTGGGTTTCATTGGTCTGGCCACACCCAATTTTTTGCTCGCACTGGTCATCATGTTTATTCAGGTCACCGTCTTTGAAACGGCATCGGTGGGTGGCCTTTTATCTCCAGAATACATTGGTGCCGATTGGTCTTGGGCAAAATTCATGGATTTGCTTGCGCACATTTGGGTGCCCATCATTGTGATAGGTACAGGCAGCACAGCAGGTGTGATTCGAATTATGCGTGGTAACCTTCTCGACATTCTCGGTCAA
>JABIFK010000254.1 GCA_018650745.1 Candidatus Latescibacterota bacterium
AGATGAATTTACACATACGGCTTGGGTGGCAGATCGCTCGATTCAGTATATGAAAGAGCGTGCGCAATCGGGCAGTCCATTTATGTGTATCGCGGGTATCTATTCACCACATTCGCCCTGGGTGGCACCGAAACGTTTTTTGGATTTGTATGACCCAGATAAATTGACATTGCCCAGTTTTCCACCTGAGGTGGATGAGAAACGCAAACCCGATCATTATGACGATGCGGAATTGCGTTTGGCACAGCAGGGATATTATGGGATGGTGAGTGAGGTGGATCATCATGTGGGGCGGATGTTGGATACATTGGAAGAATTGGGCTTGTCTGATGATACGATTGTGATTTTTACGTCGGATCATGGCGAATGGTTGGGTGAGCATTTGAAATATGGCAAAGGATATCCGGGGCACGATTGTGTGAGTCGTGTGCCGATGTTGATGCGTGTGCCGGGTGTTGAAGGGGGCAAGCGTGTGTCGCATTTGGTAGAAGGTGTGGATATTGTGCCGACTCTGTTAGAACTGTGTGGTGCACCTGTTCCCCCACATTTGCAAGGCACGTCGCTCACATCTTTGATTTCAGGTGACGATGAGCCTGTGAAAGATATTGCATTGATGGAGTTTAATGGATGGAAGATGATTCGTTCGCAAGATTATCGTTATATTGCACACGATGATGGGCGTGAGTTTTTGTATGATTTAAACGCAGCGTGGGGTGAATATCGAGATGTCGCTGGTGATGCGGGTTATGTAGAGGCGCTGGCCAAACACAGGCAATTGTTGATTCAGCGAATAATTTCTATGGAACGACCTCGTAAAAAGATATGGTCTTATTAAATTAAAAACTGTTGCAAGTCTGCAAATCTGAGGTCAGAAGCACAAATAGATTAACGTTTTGACTTGGGACCTGTGACCTGTTGACTTGCGACTTTTATTTGGAGGATATGTCGGTGGAACTTACTAAGAGACAGAAGTTGCATTTTCATGATGAAGGGTATGTGGTCGTAAAGGGTGTTGTGCCGCAGGTGATGATTGATCGGGCTTTGCATGCGATTAATCATTCGTTGGGTGAAGAGGGGATGAATAAGGAAGATTTACCCACGCTGAGAGCACAGTCGTATTGCAAAGAGTTGCGCAATGAAAGCGTGTTGATTGATTTATACCATCGCACACCTGTGATGTCTTTGGCGGCGTCATTGATGGGAGATGGGAATGTGTTGCCAGTAGGCGGCGTACAGATTGCATTGCGTTTTCCGCGTCCGTTGGGTGAAGATGCGCCACCGCCGCGAGGGCATTTGGATGGCTTGGGTAGTGGTTTGAATGGCAGTGCCAAAGGAACCTATCGGCGTGGTTTTTCGGCTTTGGCGGTCATTTTGTTGTGTGATTTGCCCCATGTGAACAGTGGCAATTTTACGGTTTATCCAAAGTCGCATCGTACCTTTGCCGATTATTTTAAAGAAAAGGGTCATGAGGTTTTGGAGGATGGGATGCCTCGCATTGATTTGCCTGAGCCGCCTGTTATGATTACAGGAAAAGCTGGCGATGTGGTTTTAACGCACCATCAAATTGTGCATGGGGCTGGGCCCAATACATCTCCCCATATTCGATATGCAGCCATTACGCGCTTAAGACACAAAGATTGTGAAGAAAATGGTTCAGATGCATACATCGATATCTGGCGTGAGTGGCCTGGCGTGAAAGAGGCATTAGAAGTGACCGCTTGATAATACAAAGACCGTGACAAATGCTTCTGTATTCGTAGAATCTGCTGCCAATCAACGTGGGTCTCAAAGGAGAATCATTCATGACTGCACGGAACTGGTTTGTATTTGCTGGGATGATTGGGGGATTGTTTGCGATGATCGTTGTTTATGGGGTTACGTATGATCCCAAATCGCCGTCTTCAAAGCAGGATTTGGTAGCGGTTGTAAGCGGGGACACACTTCGGGTATCGGCAAAGGCGTTGGCAGGGGCATTTGCCAAAGATCGTAGGCGTGCGAATCGGGCTTTCGAAAATCGTTTGTGCGTGGTTACTGGACCAATTGTTGGTGTGGATAACAACTGGTTGGGAGAGCCTGTTGTGAAGTTAGAGGGGAATAGAGCAAAGCAGATGGTCGTTTCTCTGATTTTTCAAAAAGCGGAACAAGGGTATGTTGATTTGTTGAAAACGGGTGAGACCATTTCTGTGTTGGGAATTTGCGTGGGAGAAGAACCACGGTATGGTATTCGGTTCAAGCAGTGTATGCTGGTGAGTCGGGCAGAAACAAAAGGTGAATAGGATATAAAAGAAAAACGGATGCTCTATTGTACTTCGACGTGGATGTGGTCATTGTAAACAAGGGTCTTTTTAAAGATTCCTTTGGCATATTGGGCCACGGTTTGGTGTGGAATAATAATTAGCTTTCCGTTATTGGGATAGGTGGCGTAGAGGTCGACGGCTTTGCCACGTGTGTGGGCACTGTTTTTGGCCACGCGCCCGCCTGCGTGTGTGAATCCCAATTTGCGTCCTAAGCGTGCATTATGTCTTTTTGAGCGATAACCTGATGAGATCGTGATGTGTGCGTTTTTATATTTTTCACTGAGACGCTTTTTTAATTGTTCTAATTTAGGCGGCAATTGTGCATTGAGTTTTGGATGCCAAAACTTCGAGATTGCGGGAATGGGTTGTGTCATAGAGGTGGGATTATTAGTTGGTTTTGTTGGCTGGGCTTTGGGCGTGTTGAGAGGGATTTGTACTTTGGTGACTGGGTTTTGAATGCGTTTTTCGGGATGCCAGAATTTGGTGGCCGACCCCAATGGGTTTGCCACTGCCGAAAAGAGCAAAAATAGGAATGTATACGTGAGCGTTTTCATGGCCAATCACAGTGTTCCCTCGGTTAAAAATGAAATGTGATTGGTGAGACGCTTTTTTATCAAAATGGGTTTCATAAGAAAAGTCCTGCTGAATAAGTCAGCAGGACTTTTTTGCATTTTATGCAGATAAAAATGTGTCGTAAGCTGTCTGAATGTTTGACATTTGGGGATCAGTTGGAATAACTGCAAGGCGAATGTGTGCGGTGTATTGTTTTGATGTGTGGAGGTCGTGTCCAAAGAGCGAGGTGTAAATGGGGTTGCGTGCTTTTTGTGGGTCATCTAAGTGATCACTGCCATAGCTGCTGTGGTGCATGTCGGCTATGCCAATGGTCCATGAAAAGGACGGGCAGGTTTCGGGATGGGTCATGAGAGCAACGGCGATGTTGTGTTCGGGATGTATTTGTACTGCAATGGGATGGGCATAGTAGTGGTGCGTTTTCCACTGGTAAATGGATTTGACATTGGACCAGCGCCCGTCGCGATGCAGTTGGGCTGTTTGGGCATTGCGTGGAAAAATAAGTGCATTGTCTTTGTGTTGGTGCTGGACAATGGGTGTGTACCATTGAATGGCTTGGTGAGATTTGTCGAAGTTGCTTTCGGACACGCAGAACTGAGGTTTGAGTGCGAGGTCAAAATAATTGGCAAGTAGCGCCTCATAGGCCAAATAATCGTTTTGTGATTTCATGTGGATATATAAATCAATCGCATTTGGAGATGCGAGGTGATAGGTCAGGCGGAGGTTGGCATTGTGTTGTTTACTGGGTGGGCAATCAATATGAAGGTGGTTGGATCCTGTTGTTATGGTTTGTGGCAAGGTGCGTGCACTGGCGATGCATTGTCCCTTTGTAAAAAGAAGATAGAGATTGAGCAGTGAGAAGTCTGGATGGGTAAGAGGAATGCCCGTGGGTTTGTGAATGAGGTTGCGAATGCCTTGGTGGTGTCCGGTGGGTTGGAGGATGCCACAAAGGAGGTCGGTTTCAAAGGTGAAATGGGTTTGATCTGGGTTGGGAGAGAACATAAAAATTAAAAATTAAAAAAAGGGAGATCAGGTGGGGAGGACAGTTTGTGATAAGAATTGTGGATTGGTATGGCCATAGACATTGTTTGTGATGGTGGTGTTGCCGTCTGTGCGGATGGATAGTTGGGTGGGAGATTGGTGAAACCAATTGTGATGTATTTCGGCGCTTTTTGTGGGGATGCCGCGAATGACAACGGCTGTTTTGGGGCAGTAGAATGTGTTGTGGTGTACGTTGAGCTTTGATCCGGCAATGGTTGTGTTGTCTTTGCGGTCTCGTCCTCCGTGCATGTCAAAACAGTGGCTTAGGGAGTGACCGAGTTCAATGTTGTGGCATGCTTCGTACTCACTGCCTGCACGCCCTGTGCCAGCGATGGAATGCCGGTTGTAATTAAAGAGGTTGTGTGTGATACGTGATTCGGCCACATCGTGTGAGACACCATATCCGAGACCATTGTATTGATTGTGATGGATGAAATTATGATGGATGTGGTGACCGGTTCCTTTGCGGAGAAAGATGGCGGCACGGCTCCAGCCTGCGAGTTCACAATTGTCTACTTGCAAATGACCGTGTTCGGTGATGATACCATCGGAGGTGGGGAATTTGTAGTAGTAGTCATGCCCGCGACCTTCGGCGAAGGATCGGGTGTGGTGTTCAAGGCAGGGTTTGGCGTTGGGGCCGCGTAGGCGTAGGCCGGTAATGCGAACATTGGGTCCTTTGGGACTGATGAGAGGCTTGGTTTGAAAGGTGTCGCTGAAGACCATGCCACCGGGAGAACCGTTTTGGCCTCGGTTGCTGGCGAGGGTAACGCCTTCGGGGATTTCGAGGATGAGGTCTTCTATAAAAACACGTTCGGTACAGTCTATTTGGGCGCGGGGGTGGATGTAGAGGGTGTCACCGGATTTGGCTTGAGTGAGGGCGTCGAGTAAATCGTTTAGGTTTCGGATAGCGGAGGTGTTGGGTTCGATGGTTTGGGTGTAATTGAGGCCGCCGCCGATGGGACCTAAATCATCTGGGGATGCGCCGCAAATTTCGTTGTTGAGGTGGATATGTGTTTGGGACAGTTTTGGGATTTTGGCGTTGAACATTTTGAGACCTTAGATGGATGGGGTTCAAGTTAGGAGTTTGTGAGCTTGTGTAACAACTTTTCGATAGGCTTCGGCATGTTCTTTGATGATGTCGGCTTGGCAGTGTTTGAACCAGGGGGTTTTGAAGATCCGGTCGGGCAAAGATTCGGTGATGGGGAGGCTGCCTTCAGGTTGGCGTAGGTCTCGGTTGCTGTTGGCGATGCGGGTGGGTTTGCCGTGGTTGAAGGTGTCGGCTTCGTTGAGTAAGGGGTGTAGGTGCATGAGGAGGTTGCCGCCGGGCGTGCATTCGGAGCCTTCGGCCTTGATGGCTTGGGCAAACTTTTGAATGCTAAGGCCGTTAAGTTCTTCGTTAAAAAAGCGACCTCGGCAGG
>JABIFK010000432.1 GCA_018650745.1 Candidatus Latescibacterota bacterium
GTTATTTTAAGCAAAATCAAATTTCGCTTACGAAAACATTTTTTTATTAAAAAGAGCATTCTTTATTTATTCCACATCCTTTGCGCACCGAAACCCTACCGTATAATCTGGACTGGTATTGGGATTGTACTCTAACCGATTGGGTGCCCGGTGGATAATCTCGGTTTGGTCAGCCCAAGAGCCACCACGTAAAATCTTTTCCGGTGCCTTGCCCGCGACACTGGCACGGCCAACTTCATTGTAGGGGTTTCTGTCGGGTGCTTCGGCATAATACCCGTGGCTATACGAATCGGCAACCCATTCCCACACGTTGCCCGACATATCCATCACACCATATGGGCTTGCTCCTTGAGGAATTGACCCTACAGGCCACGTGCTCTCTCGGCCGCAACCGTCCCCCCCATCATCAATCACTGCATATTCACAATTGGCTTGTGCATCCCCCCACGGAAACCGGCGTCCGTCCGTGCCTCGTGCAGCCTTTTCCCACTCGGCCTCTGTAGGCAAACGTTTGCCTGCCCATTTACAATAAGCGTCAGCTTCCCACCATCGCATACAATTGATGGGGTGATTGTCACGGTCTGTGCGACGGCCATTGCAAAAATCCTCTTCGTATGAATGCAGCACCCCCCACAATTTTTCGGGTGTCTTGCAGTCACCCACCTCAACACATTTTCTATATTCTGCCACAGGTACTTCATATTTATCAATATAAAATGAATCTAAGAACACATGCCGAACGGGCACTTCATCACTCTCGCCATCTTCAGTGCCCATAATAAACTCGCCTTCGGGAATCAAAACCATCTCTTGAGCAGGAAGGGCAGTATCAAAGGGTGGTTCGCCATCTAACGTTCGTGCAACAGCATTTCGATCGATCCAATTTGTTGGCAAACTTTCAGACGTCCAAGGTGCATCTGGCGCCGGTAACACAATATCAGATTTTACACATCGAAACCCGGTATAGGGATACCACCGCGCGGGCTTAAACCGGAAGCGATTTGATGCCCTTGACACCATGATCGGGTAAGAGTAGTACCACGAATTTCCCCGCAACACACGATAATCACTCGGTGTCGTATTCACAGGATTACGCAATACGGCACGCTGATAGGCATCCACTTCATACGTGTCAGCAACCCACTCCCACACGTTGCCTATCATATCTTGTGCACCATAAGGGCTTTGCCCTGCCGGGACAGATCCCACGGGCCTAGTTCCTTGCGCACCACACCCTAAGGACCCCCACCCCGTATTCGCACGTTCACAATCCGGTTCTGCATCTCCCCAAGGGTACAACCGTGCATCCACCCCTCTAGCGGCCTTCTCCCACTCAGCCTCCGTCGGCAAGCGCTTACCCGCCCAGTTGCAAAAGTTGTTGGCATCATACCAACTCACACAATTAATCGGATGGTCACTGCGCCCACCTACTTGCCAATTACAATCCTCGCCATCAGCAGGGGCATCACACACACCCGCATCAACACATTGCTGATAATTTGAAACCGTCACTTCGTATCGGTCTATATAATAACTGTCCAATACAACCAGCCGTTGAGGTTTCTCCTCCGTCTCTGCCCAATCAGCCCCCATCCAGAATCGCCCTGCTGCAACAGCCACCATTTCAACCCGTGTGCCAGAAGGCAACAGTATACGAACCACCTCAGGTTGATCTGGTGGAGGAGAAAATCCTTGCAATTCATCAGGACCCCTGCCAGCCCCCGCATTCAAAGACTCATTTACCAAGGCATCTTTACCACAAGACAAAAACAACATAACACAATTAAAAACAAACAAATACACACCGATTTGACTGTTTTTTTTCATTGGCAAATACCTTGACAACTGTCTCTGATTATAGTACACTTTTTTATTCACATAATAACGCAACAAATAATCGACAATATAGCAATAAAATTTTGAGTTTCAAAAAAAATGAAGGATTGACTGCCATGAGCAAAAACATCTTGGGCAAAGACATTCAACCACTTCTCAACGACTGGCCTTATGAACCTGGACAACTCTGCGTAAGAAAAATTACGGGTCAAGATGGAAGAGAAAAAATACAATTGCGCATTGAAATGGGTATCCTGCAAATGGAAATGTCTGGGCGGCCCGATGGACAACGCCCCTTCGACCATGATTCCCTTCTTGACCATTATCAAGAACAAGCCCAAGAAGCAGAATTAGGTGATGAGGCGTTTCAGTTGGATACTGAAGCTTTCATGTCATTACAAATAGAAGCACTACAATACTATCATCGGCGCATCAGTTTTCTCGAAATTGGCGAATATGATAGAGCAAGAAAAGATGCCGAACGAAACCTGGACTTGTTTGACTTTGTCAAAACCTATGCAGAAGAAGAAGAAGACCGCCTGGCCCTTGAAAGTTATCGTCCCTTTGTTATTGGACACCGTATCCGTGCAGAAGTTCTGATGCATCTTGAAATTGATGCCTATGATCGGGCCCTTGAAAATATTGATTCAGGTATTCAAGAAATCCAAACATTTTTCCAAGATTTTGATCGCGTAGATCTCTTAGATGAAAATGAAGAAATTACATTTCTCAAAGAATGGGCAGAAGAGATTCGTAATGAACGACCCAAAACAGCATCTCAAGATCTCAAAGAACAACTCAGAGATGCCGTAGCGCACGAAGACTTTGAACGTGCAGCAACTTTACGCGACCAGCTTATGCGTTTAGAAAAACAAACCAATGTATCCTAATCTCACAATTATTTCATAACACAAAGGGAAACCACCTTGGCCTAAACACCAGGCGCTTTCCCTTTCTTAATTTTATAGACCCCTACTTTTATGCACGAAACAAACGCCGACACAAAAACAGAACGCGGTATCGTTGTGGGACTTGTTTTGTCCAACATGGATGCCCAAGATGCACAAGACACACTCGACGAACTGGCCCTTCTTGCAGATACAGCTGGTGTTGAAATCATTCACCAAATCACGCAAGAACGTAACCACACCGATGCCACTTATCTAATTGGCAGTGGTAAAGCGCAAGAGCTTGCAGAAGCCGTCGAA
>JABIFK010000141.1 GCA_018650745.1 Candidatus Latescibacterota bacterium
AGATAAGATTGACGGGTGGATTGGGTGTGCATGGCACGGCTTTGTTCGGTGTCTACGGGGCCGGGAGATATGGCGTTGACGTAGATGCCGTGAGGGGCGAGTTCGACGGCCATGATGCGAGTGAGTTGGATGATGCCAGCTTTGGACACACCGTAGGCAGAGCGGCCTTGGGCGCCGAGTTGGCCAGAGATAGAGCCGATGTTGATGATTTTTCCTGATTTTTGCTTGATCATTTCACGGGCAACGGCTTGGCCACAGAGGAAGGGGCCGGTGAGGTTGACGTTGAGGATTTGATTCCACTCGTCCAATGGGGTGTCGAGAAAGGGGCGATTTTGACCGATGCCTGCGTTGTTGACAAGGGTGTCGATGTGGCCATATTTGTCGATGGTTTCGATGACCATTGCGGTGACATTTTCGGGATCAGTGACGTCGAGTTTGATGGCGTGGCCGTTGAGTTGGGTGGCCACTGTTTGGGCATTGGCGAGGTTGATGTCGGCAATGACGGGGGTTGCACCCTCTTGGGCAAGGGCGGTTGCAATGGCTTCACCGATGCCTTGGCCACCGCCGGTGATAATGGCGATTTTGTTTTTGAGTTTCATGTATGATTCCTCTGGCGTGCAGATGTTGTTATTGAGCCTCGAGTACGAGCACCCAATCTTGGAAGATGGGTAAGGTTGTTGGGAGTTTCCACGTGTTTTCTGGTGTCGGTGAGACGTCGCCTATGTCGTGTGTGTTGCCGGTGATGGGATCAAATAAAAAGGCGTGATAGGATACGTCAGTTTCAAGCTGGGTGAGGGTGGTGTTCCAGACGCCACTGGGTAAAAAGACAAAGCGCATGGTTTTGCCAATGCCGCCTGCGTAGGGGGCAAATACCTTTTCGGTTGTGGCATGGTTTTCGACCCATTCGGGGTGGGGCTCTATTTGCCACCAGTTGTAGCGTTCGAGAAATGCTTTGCAGATGCCGAGTTGGGCTGATCCGGGCAATTGCATGGCGTCTTGCCAAGGGGTGTTGCCCCAGCTTCGTCCGTGCGGTGACGGGCCAAAAGGTTTCTCTTTTGTATTCACCTGCCAAATGCCGTTGGCACCATAGGTGTGCCCACACGCTCCATTGAGCATGCAGATCCAAAACATGAAGCGTTGCACTTCTTGGCGGCATGCTTCGCCAATGCCTTCGTAGCAGACTTCGGAATTGAAGACGGGCATGGTGGGTTCTGTGGTATAGGCTTTGGTGATGCGTTTGATGGTGTTGGGAATGCTTTGTCGATCGCCATGTCCGGTTTGCAACATGTCGTAGTTGAGGACAGAAGGGTCGTCAACGGTGTCTCGTGCACTGACGGATGGGTGAATGGTGAGGGGATGGTGGTATGGATCTGTTTCGCGTACATAACGGGCGATGTCTGTCCACCCTGTTTTGAGGTCTGCTCTGTCTTCGTCTTTGGTTTTGGAGAGGTAATAGGGCATGCTGCCTTCGCCTGCCAAACACCAGGTGACGGGCAATGCACCCCAGCGGGCGATGAGGTAGCGCCAGTGTTGTTTCATTTTTTCTGCACCCAGCCAATGTAAATAATATCCCCAACAACCGAGGACGCAGGGGATGAGACCTTGGTGTAGGAGGTGGAAAACACGTTGATCGGCTTGGTCGAAGAAAGCGGGGTTGATGCGCTCAAAGTTGGGCTCCCAAGAAAAGCCGACAGCGTTTTTGCCGCGTGTATCAAATTCGGACATGTCGGGATAGAGACCTGCTACGAACTGGATGACGGTGAAGTTTTTATTTTTGCGATCTTCTGTGAGGGTCTGAAAGTTGGCCGGCCACGTTAAGCGGTCACAAAGGGCCATCCACCAGGTATCGCCATACCAGAAAAAGGGGGTGTCGTCGTGGTGTTGTAGGTGGCGTTTGTTGTCGCTGACTTTGAGTGGGCCGTGTTTGTAGAGAGGATGATTGCCGGTGTAGGGTGTGATTTCTATTTGACCGGTTTGGCTGTGGAGGTCGGGATTGTTTGTGTCGGAGCAAATGGACTGATAGGTGTAAGTGCCTGTTTGGGGTGAGGCATAGCGTACAGACCATGTGTTTCCACCTGCCCAATAGGCGGGTATGCGCTGTGTGTGTCCTGTTTGGTTTGTGATGTCAATGTCTAGGATGATGTCGTTGAAGGGGTCGGCATATGTTTGACCCGAGGTGAAAGACCATTGGGCGAGGTTGTTTTGCTGGGTGGTGATCATAGGGTATCCTTATGTGCGATTGTGTGGAGGGTGCAATATAATTTGCAAGGGGTGTGAAATCACACGGAAAAAGGAGTGCCCAAATAAAAAAGCGCCATCCACAAGGATGACGCTTTTTTATTTTACGTGGATCGTGGTTTAGCGGATGCGTACTTCTTTGCCTTTTTCAGCAGATTCATAAATGCCGTCGAGCATTTTTTGCACCATGAGACCGTGTTCGGCAGGTGCGATGGTGGGTTTGTTGTAGAGGGTGTGGTCTACAAAATTGCGCATTTTGGCTTGGAAGATATCGGTTTTGGGCAACCAGCCGGGTTCGGTGTTGACCATGTAGCCATTGTTGTCTTCAAAGAGTTGCACAGGGTCCCACGTGCCGCCCCCTTTTTCACCCATGAGCTGGAAGGTCATGAGATTTTTGGGGATGTGGGCCACAAAGCTGGATTCGATGTGGATGGTGGCACCGTTTTCGAAGCGAATTTGACCGACTGCAAGATCTTCAACGGTGTAGGATTTGTGATCCCATCCGGGCCATTGTGATTGCACATTGGAGGGTTTGTTGCCCATGTAGGTGTAGATGTTGCCACTGGCAGCTACGGGTTTGGGTGATCCCATGACGTAGTGTGTGACTTCAAGGGCATGCACACCAATGTCGATGATGGGGCCGCCACCTTGTAGATCTTTGCGGCCAAAGACACCCCAGTTGGGAATGCCGCGTCGGCGTAGGGCTTGTACCCGACCAAAAAGGACGTTGCCCATTTGACCTTTGTCTACGGCGTTTTTGAGGAATTGGGCTTTGGCGTCGTAGCGTTGTTGAAAGCCGATGACGAGTTTCTTTTTGTAGCGTTTGGCAGCGGCCAACATTTGTTGGCCTTCTTTGGCGTTCATGGCCAAAGGTTTTTCGACAATGACGTGGGCTCCGGCTTTGAGTGCGGCGATGGTGGCCGGGGCATGAAGACCGTTGGGTGTGCAGACGCTGACGGCGTCGGGTTTGATTTCTTTGAGCATTTTGTCATAGTCGGTATAGGCTTCAGGAATACCATATTGGTCGGCCCAGCGGGCCATGCCAGGTTTGCTGATGTCGGACATGGCGACCATTTCAACGTCGTCCATCTCGTTGTAATACCGCATGTGGGTGCCTGCAATGCCGCCTGCGCCGATGAATGCGACGCGGAGTTTTTTTGCTGCTCGTTTTGCCATGTTGGGTGAATCCTTTCTGAACTTGGTTTTTTTGATATAAACAATTATTGAGCTGTTTGCTCTTTTGCCTACGGCGTCCTACTTTTTTCAACAGCCAAAAAAGTAGGCAAAAAGGCTGCCACTACGCGTGGCGCGTTTTATGAACTTCTGTGTTTTTGCAAGCGATGGGCCACCCTCACCAGCCCGTGCAGTTCCCACCCTTCCGCGTATGCCATACGCCCCTTCCACACACACCCAACATCACCACACCAACTGCACAAAGGCCCACACCACCAGCGGATGATATTCAAAATCGGTAACCGCAAAACTTCCTTCTCCCACTCGTGGGAGAAGGGCCGAGCGCAGCGAGGACGGATGAGGGCCAGGACACTGTTAAATATCCATCATGTCCTGTTCTCATAAAAATGATTACCGAATTTGGCCATTAAATTTCATTAAGGAGTCGGTTTTGGGTGGTTGAGTTGTTGGGTTCTGTGTGTTTCCTCAATTTGTTCTTTCTGCGCTTTTCCGTGCTATGCGATATGTTGAATTTCTGCAGGTTGTGAGACTGTGTCAAGTTTTTCTCGTTGTTCACTTGAAAGCTCAATTTCAAGGGCGCCAAAAACGTCGTCTACTTGCTCGGGTTGATCGGGACCGAGAATGGGAACGATGTTGTCGTGGTCTAAGAGCCAAGCAATGGCAATTTGCGCGGGTGTGAC
>JABIFK010000870.1 GCA_018650745.1 Candidatus Latescibacterota bacterium
AACACCGGTTGATGTAGCACGTCACAAAGGGCGGGAAAAATCTGTTGATGCAATGTGCTCGATGGCAAACCAGAATTCATAACCTCACAGCAGCGACATCTGATACATAAAAATAAAAAGAGCGGCCAATTGGCCGCTCTTTTATTTTAAGTCTCAAAAAATCCACTCACAAAAATCACTTACCCCAAAGGTTGGGTGCTAAACACCGCCCGCATATACAACAGCACCCAAGCCAAAAGAGAAACCGCCACGGACACACCCACAGCAATGGCCACCAGCAACCAGCCCGCAGGTCTATTCTCTGGGTTATGAAAGGGATTGCGTCTGGGGTCATCGCGTTTCATAAACAGTCCAATGTCACAAGTCACAGGTCTACGCCTTTTCGTTTTTGACCTGCGGCTTGCAGATCTGCGCCCCGAGACTATTTTATTGTTCCAACTTATTTTTCCAATCGATCCTCAATCCAACTTGCCGTTTGTGTATATGCAGCGTCCAAATCATCAATGGGCGACTCCGCCCCCCCCACATCAACACCGAAATGCCCCTTAAAACCAACCAAATCCAGCGTCTCAAAAAACAAATCCCAATGAATCACGCCCTCTCCTGGTGGCAAGTGCGACACATGCCCACCGCCCGTATCGGACAAATGAATATAGTCGACAAAATCCACCAACCGACGCAAAGACAAAATAGGATTGTCCTTAAGATAAAATTGATTGGCCGTGTCCAAATTGAACCGCAAATTATCTCGATCCACTGCATCTCGAAAATACAAATAAGCATCGGTCGTCGCCGACAACACCCCCGCACATGGATGCATTTGATAGGTCAATCCGCGCTTGGCCGCAATCTCACAGGCGGTACGAAATGTATCGATCAAACCGTCCCAATAAGATTGCCAATTTAGATCTTTGGGGATCGACGCGGCCATGAGCACATCTTCTTCATAATGCCGTACAATCGGCATATCACCCGGAAACTGATAAGCAGGCAAGGGTGCATTGTCCAACACACCCTTAGCGCCCAAGGCTTGCGCCACATCACACCCACGCTCAAAATGTGCCAATTGTGCCTCTCGCACCGCCGCATCAGGTGAAGACAATTCGGGCAACACCACGCAAAAATACGGCACATTCACACCCGCCGCTTGAACGTCCGCAGTCACTTCTTCGCGATGTTCGTACAACCAAGTGATACAATCGGGGTGAATGCCTTCCAATTCTACGCTCTGGAAACCCAAAGCCTTCATCTCTGCCAAATAATCCCCAGTTTTCTCCACTGGGGGTGGATATCCATATTTGGTAATCACATACAAATAACAACACGCAATACGTTCGTCAAACATAACAGCCTCCGTTTAAAATCCATTCATAAGACTCAATTAAGCGTACTCAAAAATATGAAAATGAACAATGCAAATTTCACCTTGCCCTTACACCACAGACACACCGTTTGCATTCCGCAAACGAGCATATCCACCCAATCTCTCCCAGTAGGTACCTACAAGCCGATCACAAACAAAGCTCTTCCTTGCGGACAGTGACACTTTTTACTACCATATGACAAGTTTTCTATGAATCTTGCACACCTTGAAACATACATGTTCGAAGCCATAAAAACCTCGTTGGACAGGATATCTCAAGCCTACTCGAAGCCCACGGCTGCCCAAAGCACCGCAGTCAATATCTTCTACCCAACTCTATTTTTATTTTTTGGGAGCCTCACAATGGACGAATATGAAAAATTCTTCTTCGACCTCAACGGTTATCTTGTCGTTGAAAATGCGCTCACACCCGACGAAGTGCAAGCCTGTAATGACGCCATTGACAACAACCCCGATCAAATGCGCATCCGCTCCGCCGAACAATCGCTCTCAGGAAACTCCACCACGCTCAAAGGCAAACACGGGCGCGGTGACTTAGGCGGCATGCTCACCTGGCCCAAACCACATTGCCAGCCTTTTCGCGACTTGCTCGCGCACCCCAAAGTCATTCCTTACCTCGTTGAACTGCTGCGCGAAGACTGCCGGCTCGATCACCTCTACGGCATCATCATGGAAAAAGGGGCCGAAGGACACACGCTTCACGGGGGCGGCACCGCTGATGATCTCACACATTTTTACCAGTTTCACAATGGCAGAATGCGATGCGGCCTCACGGTGGTCTCGTGGGTGCTCACAGATTGTAACCCCGGCGACGGCGGATTTTCCTGTATTCCGGGCAGCCACAAAGCCAATTACAAAACACCTCGCGACGTGGCCCTCTTAGACAAAAACATTGGTGTCGTACAACAAGTCGCTGCCAAAGCGGGTTCTGTCATCATCTTCACCGAAGCGTTGACACACGGCACCATGCCTTGGCATGCAGACCATCAGCGCCGATCTATTCTCTACAAATACTCACCCGGACCACTCACTTATTCAGGCCGCTACGTGCCACCCCAAGTAGAAGATGTGCTCGACGAATTTACACCCGCACAGCAGGCCTTGCTCGAACCACCTTATAGAACCAATCGCCCAAAGGTGACTGCACCCTAATGACATCAAAAACACGATCATCGCCACTCGTCTTATGCGGCATCATTTTATTGGGTACCTTGCTGCGGTTTTATGGCCTTGACTGGGGTACCGATCACAAAACCGGCACCTTCCATCGCTTTCACACCGACGAATCAACCCTTGTTGAAAGTGCCCAATGGGTGGGTGTTGATATGTCCGAGATCCGCTCCTCTTATGGCAAAGCGCCCATGTACTTGCTCTGGGCCACAGCACACATTTTAAGCCCCATTGCAGGTACGCCCGCTTTTGAACTTAGCGACAACGTTTCTGCCAAATTTACCCACCTCACAGGCCGATATATCTCAGCACTTTTAGGCACCTTACTCATCTATCTCGTTTACCAGCTCGGTGTTGCTATCGGTGGCACATACACAGGTCTCTTGGCCGCTTTTTTAATGGCCGTATGTCCGGGTCACATTCAGCAAAGCCATTATTACACCGTTGATCCCCTACTCACCTTTTGGGCCACACTCGGTCTTGCACTTTTACTCAAAATGCCCGCAAAAGACTGGCGGCTCTACATTGCCTTTGGCATTGTGTGCGGCTTAGCTGCTGGCACCCGATTCATAGGTGCGTGGATTGGCCTACCGTTCCTTATCCTTCACTTCTTCAATTACAAACCCCAACGCAGTATTTTTTCACCACCCGTCAATCTTACACGCTCAGATACATTCAAACGCGTGGGCACCGTGATCGCCCTTGGTGGTATCGTACTCATTGCCTGCGAACCCTTCATCATCCTAGACCCCAATTATTATTTTGCGGCCACCGATGTACGTCAATTTGCCGCAAGCCTACAAGTGGCCCGAGGTGAAATTGTGCGCGTGTGGACCCTTTATGACTTCACGACCACACCCTACCTTTTCTATTTCACGCATCTCTTTCGATATGGCTTGGGCTTCCCTCTCGAACTGGTTGGTTTATTGGGCCTGGGCCTCGCTCTTGTCAAACGCACCCAACCGGCCATTATTCTGCTTACTTGGTTTATAGCCTACCTTCTTTTGGTCGGCGGGCTCCACACCAAACCCATTCGATACGCCACGCCCGTTTTGCCAGCCCTTGTAATCTTAGGCGCTTGGGCCAGTGTGTGGTTGGGTCAAAAACTCCAACAAATCGGGTCACAACCCCTTGCCCCCCTGATACCTATTTTGTTTGTTGCATTGCCAACGGGTGCTTACGGAATTGCATTCACCACCATTTATGGTCAAGAAGACAGCCGCATTATTGCCCAACGCTGGATACACAACAACATACGTGTAAACAGCCACGTCTTGGCTGCCAATGGTGGGTTTCCTACCGCATGGATGGTGCCCACAGACACATATCAACGCCAAGTAACCGACAGCAACTATTTCATAGTCTCAGACAAATGGGAGCTCTACAGCCAAAAAGTCGAATTCTTTCTCAAAAGGATCAAACACGCCGAATGGGTGATTCTTATTGAAGAAAACAGAATGAAACCCTTTATGGCCGTACCACACAAATATCCCATTGGCAGTGAAATCTACACACGCTTGCACGATGAAAAACTCGGCTTTAAACGTGTGAAGCAGTTCAAAAATGCACCCGGGTTCAACCTCACCACCTACGACACATCTGCAGAACCCACACTCACGGCCTTTGATCATCCAACCGTAATCATCTATCGCCGCAATCACGACCCATCTCCCGAAGATATTTTAAACACCTGGAAACAAGAGGTACAAAACGACCCTCAATTTCCAGATCAAAATATCTTGGCCGGTGTACAGGCATTCAAACAACAAAACTGGGGTGAAGCCAAAAGCGCATTTCAAAGCGCATTGAACGTGGACCCCGACTTTGCACTCGCAAAATTGCTCATTGGCGAAGTCTATCTCAAAAAAGACCTGCCAGATTCCACACAAAAAATATGGGACCGCGCCATTGCCCAAAATGGCAACATCACCAAATACGCATTTATTGGCATGATCAATACGGGGTTACAAGAAGAAGGCATCATTTACCTCGAAAACATTGCCAAACGCCCAAATGCCGACCCAAACCTCATACGATTGGCCAGTCAAACTTACACCGAAATTGGTGTCCAATATCAACACCAAAACGACCTACAAACAGCTCTTACAAATCACACCAAAGCCCTCACACTCACTCCAAAAGAACCAGGTCCCTATATTAATGCAGCACTCATACTGATCAAATTGGGAGACCTGGACAATGCGCAACAGCTCATCGATCTCGTTCTCAAATTAGAACCCGATATGCCAATGGCCTTACACGTCCAAGCCAAACTCTTTCAAAAACGAGAACAACTGGGTGCAGCCTACGAAACACTCCTAAAAGCACTGAGCTTAGACCCTGACAATACAGTGCACCAAAACACATTATTAGAATGGGGTGGCCAATATTACCAGCAAGGCAAAATCGAAATGGCCTTTACCATTTTTATTGCCCTACTCGAACACAACCCCAATTTCCAAGAAGCCCACTACAACTTGGGTGTTTTATACATTCAAACCGAAAACTATGGACGTGCGTTACCCGCTTTGCAAAGTGCCGTTGGTCTCACCCCTCAAGATGTAGACGCGCAATATGCGCTTGCTGGTGTCTATGAAACGCTGGGACAAACAGATTTGGCAGCAGAACACTATGCCTACGTTCTTGCACTGCAACCCAATCGAACAGACGCAAAAACACGCTTAGATTTCTTGTTATCACAGCCATAAAATTGCTGACGTCTACCATTCTCAAAAACCAGAAAATCATAGCTCATTGTTGAAAAAGAGGCCCAAATGTCTAAACCCAACGTACTTGTCATTTCTACCGACCATTGGCCAGCATCTCTCTTTGCCGGTGTGGGCCACCCAGCAATCCAAACGCCCACGCTTGACCAGCTTGCCAAAAATGGCGTGCGCTTCACCAATGCCTACAGCGAATGCCCCGTTTGCATTCCCGCACGGCGCACCCTTATGACCGGCACCACACCCCGTACCCACGGCGACCGCACCTTTAAAGAAACGCAGAGAATGCCCAACGTGCCCACACTGGCACAAACCTTTCGCGACAACGGCTACCAAGCCTACGCAGTGGGCAAATTGCACGTTTACCCGCAACGCGATCGCATTGGCTTTGACGACGTCATCTTAGCAGAAGAAGGCCGCACGCAATTTGATGCGGTAGACGATTACGAACTCTTTTTAGGTGAACAAGGTTATCCGGGCCAAATGTTTGGCCACGGCATGTGTAACAATGATTATGTCAATCGCCCGTGGCATTTGCCCGAACATTGCCACGTCACCAACTGGGCCACGCAAAATATGGCCCGAACCATTCAGCGCAGAGACCCCACCAAACCTGGCTTCTGGTTCCTGTCCTATTGCCATCCACACCCACCATTGGCACCCCTACAGTGTTACTTAGACATGTACCGCGACATAGACCCACCCCTTCCTTACACGGGAGACTGGGCAAAGATGGCCGATGAATTGCCTCACGCGCTCAAACTGCGCAGCCTCGAATGGGACGGTTTCACCGAATATCAAATCAAATCGACCCTACGTGCCTTTTACGCAATGTGCACGCACATTGACCACCAACTCAGAATTGTGATTGGCACCCTGCGTGAAGAACGCCTGCTCGATGACACCATCATTCTCTTTACATCAGACCACGGCGATATGTTGGGCAATCACGGTCAATGGGCCAAACGCATCTTTTATGAAGACTCGGCCAATGTGCCCATGATTCTTGTGGGTGCTGCAAATGACGACCGCGTGGGTCACCATCGTACAGATGACCGCTTGGTAGGCTGGGCAGACATAATGCCGACCTTACTCGATTTGGCAGGCATTGACATTCCCGATTCGGTTGATGGTCAATCTATGGTGGGCGAACCAAAACGTGACATGTTCTACGGCGAATGCAGCGAAGGCGCAAATGCCACCCGTATGATTCACAACGGCCGCTTTAAACTGATCTACTATCCCGTGGGCAATCACACACAACTCTTCGACTTAGAAACCGATCCGTGCGAGCGCAACAACCTGTCTGATGTAGCAGATCACGCAGACACCAAACAACAACTCACCGACCAACTCATTGCCGAACTTTACGGCGGAGATGAAAATTGGGTACAAGATGGCAAATTGGTCGGTCTACCCGACCAAGATTACGAACCCAAACCCAATCGGGGCCTATCGGGCCAACGTGGAAGCCATTGGCCCGTGCCACCGCAAACAGGGCAAGTAGGTCCACCGATACAGCACACTTAAAACGCGAATAGACGAATAGACGAATAGACGAATAGACG
>JABIFK010000139.1 GCA_018650745.1 Candidatus Latescibacterota bacterium
GGTTGGCTATGGAAATATTCATGTGTTTTTGGAAAGTTCGGATGATGAGTGGTGGTATTCTACGTACAAGGGCATTCGAAGTACTGTTGGCATACCCGTTAAAGAACATATGGATCGCAAATCAGTGATCAAAGATTTACAGAAAAAAATACCGAAATTTGTGGGCGTGCGTATTGCTGTTGAAAGTCAAGGGGGTGGGGGAAGTGACCCGCGTGTTTCACTGAATATTTTTGGGGATGACGTTGATGTGTTGGCTGATTTGTTAGGCGAAGTAGAGCGGCGATTGCAGGATATTCCTTCGGTGATCAGTATCGATTCTGATTTGGAGCGTGCCAACGATGAGGTACATGTGACCATTGACCGTGACCGGGCACAGAAGTTGGGTTTGTCTGCCCGAACGGTTGGGCGAAACATCGGTTTTGCTTTGCAGGGCGTGCAACTGCCCTTTTATCAAGCAGACAAACGTGAAATTCGCGTGCGTTTGTATCTGGAAAAGTTGAATCAGGCGACTGTTCAGCATTTGAAGGCATTGACATTTCCATCCAAATCGGGCGAGCAGATTTCTTTGATGGAGTTTGCCAAATTGAAGGTCAATCAGGGGCGAGGAACCATCAGGCGTGAAGATGGCAAGACGCGGTTGCGTGTGTCGGCTTTCACGACTAAGGATGATATCAAGGGACTGTACGCTGAAATTGACAAAGCATTAGAGGGTTTCAGTTTGCCACGCGGTTATACCTGGGATAAAGGAGAGCGCTACTCTAAGCTTCAAGAAGAAGATTCAACCATGTCATTTGCGATGATCATGGCTGTGACCTGTGTGTTTTTGCTGATGGGTGTGTTGTTTGAATCGTTTATTTTGCCGTTCTCGGTCTTGTTGTCTATTCCATTTGCTTTTTTGGGTGTGTATTGGACCTTGTTTGCAACGGGAACGCCAATGGCTGGTTTGGCGATGGTGGGTGTGATTGTGTTGATTGGTGTGGTGGTGAACAATGCGATTGTGTTGGTGGACATGATCAATCGTATGCGAGAAGAGGGGATGGATCGCACTGAAGCGATTTTAGAAGCTGGGAGAAATCGGTTTCGTCCCATTCTCATGACCACGTTTACAACCATCTTTGGATTGATGCCCATGGCCCTTGGAAACAGCACTGTTATGGGCCAGCCTTATGCCCCAATGGGGCGAACTATGATGGGCGGTCTCATTTCTTCTACGTTTTTGACCTTGTTGTTGGTGCCATTGTTCTATACCTTTTTTGATGACTTGCGTTTGGTACTTCAGCGAATTGCTACAAGTGCTTGGAAACGCAAGAGTTCTGTATCTTCGACAGAATTGACCGCCGATGATTAAAACTTAACCCTTCTGGATATTTTATGATTGTTGAAAAGAGCCCCCCCAAAAAATCATCTCTTTTGCCCCGTATTTCAGTAACGCGACCCGTCACGGTAACTATGTGCCTGATCGCGTTACTTGTTTTAGGTGCAATGGCTTATTCGCGTATCCCTGTCAAGATGTTCCCGTCAGGTTTTTCGCGACCTTTTTTGTATGTGCGTATCAATTACCCCAATTCCACCCCCAGAGAGTCAGAGCAACAAATTGCTGTGTTGTTGGAAGAATCATTGAAAATGGTCAAGGGGGTTGACCAAGTGCGTACCTACAGCGGGACCCGGGGCGTTCGTGCCCCCATCAATTTCCGCGAAGGTGTGGATATGGATTTGGCCTATAACCTGCTTTCTGACCAGTTGGAGCGGATAAAACCCCAACTGCCCGAAGAGGCTCAAGATGAGGTTAGCATTTGGAAATTCAACCCAGATAACTTCTCTACGATGTGGGTGAGTGTGGCGGTACCGCCTGGTTTAGATGATCCGTATGGGTATCTAGAGTCGCATGTTTTACGCCCCCTCGAACGGGTCGATGGTGTTGCCAATGTTGATGTGTATGGTGCTGACCCGAAAGAAGTGAGTGTTGAAGTAGACCAAGCCCGCCTCAGTGCCAGAGGTGTGGGCATGGCTGAGTTGGTCCAGGCTTTGCAATCTGATAATTTTGCACTGGCAGGCGGGTATGTACGTGAAGGGGGTAAGAAATTTTACGTGCGATCGTTGGCACGCTATAAGGATTTGAGTGAGATTCGGAATCTGACCATTCCTACGTCAGGTGGGGATGTGCCTTTAAAAGACATTGCTGACGTTGTCTATGGCCCCCCTCCTGATCGTCGTATCGAACGGATCGAGGGTGTCAATGCCATGTCTGTTGGTGTGTTTGCCGAGTCGGGTGCGAATATTGTTGGGGTGTCTGGGCGTGTGGAGAAGGCTTTAGATGAGATCTCTTCAGATCCCCTGAATACAGGAATTTCGTATCAGGTTCTACGCGACCAAGGTGAAGAAATTGAGAATCAAGTCAACAATTTGCAAAGCACGGCGCTTTGGGGCGGTTTGTTTGCGGCCATGATTCTGTTTTTCTATCTGCGTACCTTTCGTATGACGGCCATCATTACGCTTTCTATACCGCTTTGTTTGATGATGACAATGGTGGTGATGTATTTTATCGGGTGGTCGCTCAATGTGATTACAATGATGGGGTTGATGGTGGGCGTTGGTTTGGTTGTGGACAATGCCATCGTGATTTTGGAAAATATA
>JABIFK010000428.1 GCA_018650745.1 Candidatus Latescibacterota bacterium
CCTGTCCACTGTTTAAATGTGTCTATTCGTGGACCATCCAGCTGTTCAATAAGCCGCGCGACATCGCCAGGAAAAACGACAAAATCATAATCAGGTGTGAAGATTTCAGAAAATGGGTGTTTCATAATTCCTCCTTTGACCCAATATAGACGCAAAACCTTGTCACGCCAAAGATTATTAAACCCTCTGGAAAAAAGTTTTCAAGGACCCAGATCAACATAAAAGACAAAGACAATAGAGATTGTTATTCCTATACTTAACCCACATTCAAAACAAACCTGATCATCAAAGTCATAAATATTTTCACACAAGGCTTGCGAGCAATATGTAAAAACCTTATATTAAAATCTCAACCTAATTAATATTGTTTTATTAATGCTGTATTAACGGCGTGTCTATGCTTAGCCATAATGGACACATTTTCAAACAAGAGTGACCGTCATGAACCTCAGAACCAACCTCCACAGTGACACGATCAAACACGTAGACTTATCTTTTTTTATTGAAGTAGCCAAGGGGTTAAAGGTTCGGCATGCCATTGAAAAAATGCAAGCCAGCCAACGTAAATGTGCCTTAGTCATGGACAACGGCTCACTCTTAGGCATTTTTACCAACCATGACATTGCACGGAAAGTGCTCGATCGAGAAGGCGTGAACGATCAGACTGTTGAAAGTGTCATGACTGCTGATCCGCTTACATTAAAAGCAGATATGAAAATCATTGACGCCATCAAAGTCATGGGTGAAAAGCCCTACCGCTACATGCCCGTTATCAACGAGGAAGGTCTCGTCTTGGGCACGTTGACACATTATGCCGTCATCAAATATATCAGCGACCATTTTCCGGAGGAAATCTACAACTTGCCTCCCACGCCTGATCATTTCGCACAAGCCCGCGACGGTGCTTAATTGAACATACAACGCCCACTTGATGTTTATGCTTTCATTCTGATATTTTTACCGTAGGAGGATCACCCATGGCCGACACACCAGCAGAACAACCGGCCGAATCTGCGCTACAAGAACTTATGGAAGTTGAATCCATTGCCATCCGCTTTGCCGGAGACTCTGGTGATGGGAGCCAACTTATTGGTGGAGAATTTGCCAATACCTCTGCCATCGTTGGCAATGATATCAGCACCATGCCAGACTTTCCTGCCGAAATTCGAGCTCCCGCGGGCACATTGCCAGGCGTGAGTGGTTTTCAGGTTCGCATTTCAAGTGAAGATATTTTCACACCTGGCGACGAACCCCAAGTTTTGGTGGCCATGAACCCAGCCGCGCTAAAAACCAATGTCAACGATTTGCCAGAGGGCGGCATTGTCATAGCCAATACAGACAACTTTACCCGAAACAATTTACGTAAAGCAGGCTATGAAGAAAGCCCACTCGAAGACAATTCTTTAAGCAATTACCGCGTGGTGAAAGTGCCCCTCACCACATTGCACAAAGAAGCGGTAGCCCATGTTGAAGGCCTCACCAACCGCCAAATTGACATGATGAAAAACATGTTTGCATTGGGTCTTTCATATTGGATTTTTGACCGTCCGTTAGACCCAACAATTCGAATGTTAGAAAAGAAATTTGGCAGCAAACCTAATATTGTAGACGGCAATGTCAGTACCATGAAAGCCGGTTATAACTTTGGTGAAACGGTAGAAGAGTTTCAAGTGCGCTACCATATCAAAAAAGCGGTTGTGGCCCCAGGCACTTACCGTGCCATTACAGGCAATCAAGCAGCAGCGTTGGGTCTGGTCACCGCCGCACAAAAAGCGGGTAAAACCCTCTTTTATGGCAGCTACCCCATCACGCCAGCAAGTGCGCTCCTAGAAACATTGGCCGCACTCAAAAACTTTAACGTGCGCACCTTTCAAGCCGAAGACGAAATTTCAGCCATGGGATCGACCATTGGTGCAGCTTTTGGCGGTGCGTTTGCAGCCACGGGAACAAGCGGGCCAGGCATTGCCCTCAAAAGCGAAGCCATGAACCTTGCCCTCATGATGGAATTGCCCATTGTCATCTGTAACGTTCAGCGCGGTGGCCCCAGCACAGGCATGCCCACCAAAGCCGAACAATCAGATCTGTTACAATGCATGTATGGCCGCAATGGCGACAGCCCAATGGCCATCGTGGCTCCAGCAACACCTTCTGATTGTTTTGATATGGCTGTTGAAGCATTTCGCATTGCAATTGCCACAATGAGCCCAGTCATCTTCCTTTCCGATGGGTATCTTGCCAACAGCTCTGAACCTTGGCGCATTCCCAACCCCGATGATATTCCGGCCATAGAAACCAACCATCCAACAGACCCAGAAACCTACCAACCCTACAACCGCGATCCGCAAACATTGGCGCGTCCGTGGGCACTTCCGGGCACACCAGGTTTAGAACATCGTCTGGGCGGCTTGGGCAAAGAAGACGGCACAGGTAACGTATCTTACGACCCCGATGACAACCAACACATGGCCAACATCAGGGCAGAACGCATCGCGCGTATTGCCGACCGGATTCCATTGCAAACCGTGATGGGCCCCAAAACGGGAGACCTGCTTGTTTTGGGCTGGGGCGGCACCTACGGTGCCATACGCTCAGCCGTGAAACGTGCACAACAAAAAGGGCAAAAGGTTGCGGCCACACACCTTCGCTACCTGAATCCCTTTCCCAAAAACTTGGGTGACATCTTACAACGGTACAAACAAGTTCTTGTGCCCGAATTGAATATGGGCCAATTGTCACTGCTGTTAAATGGCAAATTCCCCAAACATGTCATTTCATACCCCAAAGTTCAGGGTTTGCCGTTTAAAATTTCAGAAATTTCAGACAAAATCGATGACATTCTGGGCGCCTAAACGCGCTATGTCACACACGAAATCGGAGAAGACCATGGCAGATGCCGTAGAAACACCCAAACTTGACCGAAAAGATTTCGTCTCAGATCAGGAAGTGCGCTGGTGCCCAGGATGTGGTGACTATGCTATCTTGGCGCAAATGCAACGCGTCTTACCTGAGTTGGGTATTCCGCGAGAAAAACTCGTTTTTGTATCGGGCATTGGCTGCTCCAGCCGCTTCCCTTACTACATGAATACCTATGGTTTGCACACCATTCACGGTCGTGCAGCCACTGTTGCGACCGGGCTAAAAGTTGCAAACCCAGATTTGCACGTGTGGATCGTTACTGGAGACGGTGATGCATTGTCTATTGGTGGCAATCACTTATTACATGTCTTACGTCGCAACGTCAATGTGAACATCCTCCTTTTCAACAACCGCATCTATGGGCTTACAAAAGGACAATATTCACCCACGTCTCCTACGGGCAAAGTGACAAAATCATCCCCGATGGGATCTGTGGAACAGGACCTCAACGCCATCTCAGTTGCACTGGCATCAGAGGCCACGTTTGTTGCGCGCACAGTAGATCGCCAAACCAAACATTTGGCAGAGATATTGAAACGTGCCTCCGAACATCAGGGCACCTCTTTTGTTGAGATCTATCAAAACTGCAATATCTTTAATGATGGCACCTGGTCTTTTGCAACAGAAGCCGATGTAAAAGACGACAATACGTTGCTGCTGGAGCACGGCCAGCCTATGATTTTTGGAAAAGAAAAAGACAAGGGCATTCGGCTTAACGGACTGGCGCCGGAAGTTGTCACATTAGGCGATGGCGTATCTGAAGAAGACTTGCTCAAACACGACGAAACATTGGACAACCCAGCACATGCTTATTTGTTGAGTCGTCTCATGTATCCGGATTTCCCAGTACCATTGGGTGTGTTCCGCAATGTGCAACGCCCGGTCTACGAAGAGCAAGTGGTCGCACAAAATGAGAAAGCAGTAGAAGAGCGTGGCGAAGGCAATCTTCACGCGCTGCTCCACGCAGCAGACACTTGGATTGTGCCCGAAGGCCCCGACGGTGAAACTGTGCGCGAAGTGTCTGAAGAAGAGCCTTCTCTTTCTGATATCATTCCAGATATCAGTCAAGAAGATCAACTTGCCCCGCGCACATCATTACAACATTTCATGTACGATCCCATTTCATCTCTTGATTTGCCTACACCCCACAGTATCCCTGCACAAACATCCTTATCCGAAGCCATCAAACTGATGCGAGATGAGAATGCGGGTTGTTTATTGGTCGTCAATAAAAAACAACGGTTGGTCGGTATCTTTGCACAAGGGGACCTGTTTGAAAAGGTTGCCGGCTCAGATATTGATTTGCAAAATACCACCGTAGCAGAAATGATGACCAAAGACCCAACAGTCCTGAAAGCATCGGATCCAATCGGTCATATTTTGCACTTGATGTCTTTACAGGGTTATCGACACATTCCAATTGTCGATCCTGACGGGCGCCCCATCAGCTTGGCTTCATTCAAAGTCATGTTGCAATTTACGGGTGGCCTGTTCGCAGAGCCGTCAGTCAATTAAAGTTCATCACCATAAAAAATAAACGCCCGTGGAGAATTCTCCGCGGGCGTTTTGTGTAGAGGACACTATATGGACAATATAAGAGTTGGAATCATCGGCTCCGGTGGCATGGCCAAACGCAATGCACAATCATTCTCGCAAACAGAAGGTTATACCCTAAAAGCCATTGCGGCCAGAAACCCAGAAACGGGTCCAAACCTCGCCAAAGCGCACAACGTCGAGTTTGTTCCTCAATGGCAATCCCTCGTCGAGAGGGACGACATTGATGCACTGGTCATATCTTCAAACAATGAGAGTCATGGACAAATGGTCTTAGCGGGTTTAGACACAAAGAAGCATATTTTCTGCGAATACCCAGTTGCGCGACATTTGGACGAACTCCAACAAATCAAAGAGAAACTCCAGTCAAGCAGCACAGTCCTTCGTACGTCTCACAACGAACCGCTCTCGGCATCGCACCAGGCACTCAAAACCCAAAGCAAACAAATGGGTAATTTGCTCTCTGCGTTCTTCACCCGTCTCACTCCTGGCAGAGGCGCGCGCCCAGAAGCGTTGTTCAACCTGCCACTCTCGGGCCCGCCCTCACTCTTTTTTGTTTATCACATCTATCCGCTGGTTGACATTTTTGGACCCGTCGCGTGGGTAAGCGCCGGTGCAGAATACGAAGACCTCCAAGACAATGGTCAGTATCATCGCTTCGTAAACACAGTCATTGCGGGATTTAAAAAGGGGGGACTTGCACAATGGAACTGGGCAGGTGGTGTCGAAATTCTTGAAGCCGAGGAACACCGACGCATCATTCTCACACAAGGCAGCCTCGTGCATAACGACGACACATGGCAAACATCAACCTCACAAGGCACTCAAATCATTCCACCTACAGACCCCATCACAAAATCATTGGTCGAACAATTTCTTGAAGACATACATCAAGAAACGTCTTGGCAATCAGATACACAAGTGTCCATAAACGCTGCTGCCGTTGGCTTGGCGGCTGAGAAATCCGTCAACGAAAAGAGCCGTGTCCAACTCAGCTAAGTCCAAAGCATGACAAATTGCGCGGTCCATCTCATTCATCCCAAACAACACCAGCCCGATCATATCCTTCGGGTTCATCACGAAGCGTGTACCCCAAGTCCTCCAACCTGTAGCTTGCCCGATACCCCAAGACCTGTTCAGCCGCTGAAAGATCCCATCGCCGTTTCGAACTTTCTCCGACAACCGTGACGACTTCGAAAAGAACCTCAGCATCCAGCGCCAACAGATAGGCTTGTATCAAATCTGGAAAAGCAATCCACTGAGGCAGAATGGGTATGTCGCGCGTGACAGGATCAGAAACATCAATCGGCTTGGGAATGCGCAAACACAAAACAGACAAGTTGTGCTGGTTGGCATAATATTGCGCAACCTGTTCACCCAATTGTTTGGTTAAAGCATACGTGCCCACAGGTTGGGCGGGTGCATCACCCGCAACCATTCCTTCTGCGCCCCATACAACCGTCAGACTACTTGTATATATCACACGCTTCACGCCCGCGCGTCTGGCGGCTTCAAAAACATGATACGTCCCCTTCACGTTGGTATCGAAACGCTGTGCATTAAACCCATCATCCTCATAATCTCCCTCAAACCCACTGGCTATCGCCAGATGAATAACCGCATCAACGCCTGCCATCGCACCCATTAGAGCATCAAAGTCAGTCACATCAACCTGGAGCCAACGAGGATCACCCGTTGGAGATGATCGACTCAACAGACACAGGTCATGCTCCCCTTCCAATGCATCAATAAGCTTGCTTCCAATTGTCCCGCGTGCACCCGTAATCAAAATCTTCATGACACCACTCCCAAATCTACTATATTGAACTTCAAATATTGCAAACAGTATCAGAAGCAATCAGACCGCACGGACAGTTCTTTTTAAGTCTACGATTTCAAACCCCACAATCAAACGCAACCATTCAAAACACAAGGTAAGGGAACCTCTCATGACCATACTCATAACAGGTGGCACGGGGCGCATTGGTGCCAATGTCGTCAAACGCTTCGCAGAGCGCGGCGAACACTTGCGCTGTATCGTTCGCCCAAATACGGATCGGCTTGAGAAGC
>JABIFK010000916.1 GCA_018650745.1 Candidatus Latescibacterota bacterium
GCACAAACTGAATTAAATCTTGATAGTGATGATCAAAAAAAACACTCTCTAAAGTCACCCCGCCCATTGCATATCTTAGCCCCACATCCCAGGTAAACCCACGCTCGGGTTGCAAGTTGACATTGCCCACCACACCGCCACGATCGCCAAACAACTCATAAAATGAAGGGGCCCGCAGGCTACGCCCCACATTGGCTTTTGCCATCAAATGACCTGTCACATTCATTCGCAAGCCAGAACGTAGCCCAAGCAAGTTTCGCGTATTGGCCGAATCGGGTGCCAATGGTGAAAAAGCAAAGGGATTGGCGCCCTGAAACGAACTGCGCAAATGCCGTACATCTGCAGAAAAGGACCAAACACCCAAATCGGCAGGCAACGGCCAATCGATGCCCGCACGCCCAGACAACGTCCAGCGCTGGCTGTCAAACAAGCTTGCCGAAGACTGCAACCGAGCCATTGGCACATAGCTTTCTCGAAGCACACCTAATGTTGTAGTGAAGGCTTGTGGTGAAAGCACTTGTAACCGCGTTTGCCAACCCAGAGTACGCGTTCGATAATAATTATCGCGTCGCCCCACACCGATTTCACCATTGGCATCAACAAAAGATTCACCCACATGCGTAAAATGAAACGTGTGACGCATCATCAAACTGGGCAAAATTTCACCGACTTCAAAAGCCAACTCTGTCAAAGATCGAAAAGCACCAAAGTGTGCGTTTTGAGCTTGGTTATTGCTGATGCCAGGAATACCTTGAGATTTCCAAAATAACGACTCCTGAAGGGTCACGTGACGTCCATTCTCCCAATCTTTTCGCCATTTCCCCAACACGTTAACAGATTCATAGGCATTGTTTTGTCGGCTGGTAAACACATCATCATTCACATTGTATTCGGTACCGTTGTCATCTAAGAAACCGAAATTATTGTCACTGGCCATATAGTCTGCAGCAAACAAAAATTTTGTTTGACCGAAACCACCGGTCACCATGCCATTTAATGAGCGCGTATCAAATGATCCCCAGGCGCCTCGCACACTTTGCGAAAATTTCTTTTTGGTCTCACGCGTTCGAATATGTACCGTTCCACCCAAACCATTGCCAGCTGCCCCTGCGCCACGGTATACTTCAATTTGCCCCACATGGGCCAGTGGCAAATTGCTCAAATCAACCCCTCCGCCCAAGGCAGCATTGAGCAAAACACCATCCAAATAAACTTCCACTTGTTCAGCAGAAGACCCACGCAGCGAAAGTGTGCTAAAAGCACCCAACCCACCCAACCGTTTCACCTGCACACCCGTCGCTTCAGAAAGCACATCAGGCAAGGATACTTCGCGACCTTCAAAATGCGTACGTGGAATGACCGTCACAAAGGATGGATTCTGATGCACATCATTGATACCCACTGGCTCGGCCGTAACAGACAATTCATCGAGTAAAAATACTTTGGGCACCAACCCAATGGCCAGCTTTACATGCAAAGAATCTAGACGGAGTTCACGCACAACAGGTTCATAACTTACATGAGAAATACGCAAGCGATGTATCTGTGATGGGCGGTTCACAAATTGAAACATGCCAGCCGTATCTGTCTCGGTAGCGACCCCACCGTCAAGGCGCACCGTCACTCCTTGTAGTGGCTTTTTTGATTCTGCATCAGTAACAATGCCGACCAATTCAGCCGCCTGCAATGGCGTAAAGAGCACCAAAATGCACCAAATAAACTTCATCACATCCACACATCTCTTAACGTGTTAATTTTTTGTAATACGTCAACGAATGGTCAGACAATTTGTTGGGGTAAAAAATCTTAACCAGATCAGCCAGCAATATGTGGGGTTCTACCAACCCACGCTCCCAATAACCATTGCCCCCGCGTGCACTCATCCGCGCATTGGCATTAAACACTTGGCCCGTCTTAAAAATCTGAAATGCCGTATAGCGTTCATCGGCATTTTCTACATCTGACAAGGTATGCCAATCGTTGCTCATCGTAATCCAAAAATCTGCATCTTGTGCCTTATCAAAAACCACTTCAAAATCCAATGACAAGCTTTGTCGAGAACCATCTTCAGCCCACAAGTATCTTCCACCAGCATCTTCAATCAGTTGAGCCGCATATGTTTTGCCACCCGCCATAAACCAAGTGCCGCGCCACAAAGAACCGCCAAAAGCGGAAGGACGTTTGGCGTATGGCACGTCTTTTACAAGTGCCGAATACGTGTGGTATTTTTGTGCTATATCTTCAAACAATGCCTCGGCCTGTTTTTCTTTATTAAAAAAAACAGCCATAAATTTAATCCATTCCGTGCGCCCCAACAAAGACGGTTCTGTATAATCAGCATTAACCACCACAGGAACACCCGCTTGCATCAAAATAGGATGGGCATTGTAATCCGTTTCTGCAATGGCCGACGTTAAAACCAAGTCTGTCTCAAGAGACAAAATTTTTTCCAAATCAACAGAAGCCCCATGGCCCACCTCAGCCAATTGCCCCGCCTCAAATCTTTTGTTAATCACAGATGATTGCACATATTTGATATCATTAATGCCCACCAAATGATCAACGACACCCAGCAGTTCCAAATGAGGCAAGTGCGTTGTTGATGTTGTAATTAACCGTTCAATGGGAATATCAATACGTTGTGTCTCATCAAACCCTTTGGGTGTTTTTTGACCTTTGGAGACCAAAACATATGTGAAGGGTCTTTCGGCATTAAACCAAGGTTTCAAAACTGTAACAACCTTGTGGTTTTTATAATAAGCCACCTCAAACCCCGTGGCATATTTTAGAGGCATTTTGGTTTGCGCAACACCTTCTGTAGCAAACACAAAGAGCACAACATGACACACACAACAAATCCAATATCTATAATGGTTCATTGACATTCCCTCTCTTTATATAGGTTGTCTCTTGCTTAAGTACGGCAACCACATCATAAATGGTCTGGCACACGGTCTCCTTCGCCCCTACCCGCACATACCAAGTAGACCCGTCACCTGAAACAGACAGATCAAACGGATCCCTCGAAGTGACATTTTCGGCCACCTGAAAACCAGCACGTTCAAGTGCGCGTTTTGTCCAATACACAAAATGCCCTTCACCACACAAAGCAACAACATGGCCTTTTTGTGCACGCATTTGAAAAGACCCAGTATGCGTATCAAACCGAACGCCATCACTGTGAAATGCACGCTCAAAAGCCCCATTCAAAATCAAATCTTCAGGCGCACCCACTTGTAAGGGACCCCCCTGAGGCAGCAGCCAAATACGATCTGCACTGCGCAAAGCCAAATCCAAATCGTGCGTCGAAAGTACAATCGCTTTATTCGTTTCATGCGCCAAACCCTGAAGCAACGACATCATCTCTACTCTGCGCGGCAAATCTAAAAACGCAGTAGGTTCATCGAGCACCATCACCTCTGGTTGTTGGGCAAGTGCACGTGCAATCATCACCTTCTGGCGCTCTCCATCGCTCAATGCGCCAACACTACGATGCATTAAAGCCTGTGCATTGGCCGCCTGAATGGCCCAGTCAATAATCCTCTCATCTTCCTGGGTCAATCGCCCAGTCCAATCCGTATAAGGATAGCGCCCCAACGCCACCAAATCACGTACCAACAAAATACCAACCTGCACACGATCCGTAAGTACCACACTTAAAAGCCGAGCCAATTCCTGTGCCGACAAAGACGACACATCTTGCCCTGCCAAATGTACACACCCAGCCAATGGCGCCTGCATACCAACCAACGTACGCATCAACGTCGACTTGCCTGCCCCATTGGGCCCAAGCAAACACACAAACTCGCCACGAGCCAATGAAACCGATATCTCACTGGCAACAACATAGGGCACCTGTCGTTTGGGGGCGTATCCAATCGTCAAGTTTTCAGCCTGTAAAACACCATCCATCACAAAAAAATCCCCAACTTCCATATAGAAGTTGGGGACACAAAGAGCTAAAATACAATGAAGCCACACCTACCGACCAAATCATAATCGCACCTTGGCTTCCCAATCCACGAGGAAGTAAAAAAAGGTATTCAAATTCAGGTAGGTCTTCTGACTTCTGGTTCATCTGCCTATCCACGTCTTCCCAGTCGAACATAATCAACCAGTGACATCGTATGGATAGCATCCCCAGTTACAGCGGCGGGTCCGCGACGGATTTGCACCGTCTTCCCTATTTATGCCTCAAGAAAAGGCAACCTGAATCCTACATCATATTCACAAAATAAAAGAACCAATCTACAATCAGAGAATAGTGCTTTCTAATCATCCTGTCAAGAATCAAATAAAAAATGCGCCCTCTTTTATTAAGAGAGCGCATTAAAATTCAAAATGTATAACCGTTCTAACTAACCACGTCCTTCAGTGTCAAACCTTCGCCTTTCAAAAAATTCAAAAGACCTTTTTTATTCACTGTGCGCAAGGCACGTACAGACATCTTAATACGCACAAACCGTCCCAATTCGGGAACATAAATACGTTTGGTTTGCAAATTAGGATTCTGCACCCGTCTTACTCTGCGCTTGGAGTGCGAAACATGGTTGCCGGACATCGGCTTTTTACCCGTGAGGGCACATTGTCTGGGCATGGGGAACCTCTTTAAAATCAGCGAATGAGCGAGCCAGAGAAACCGCGAATCTGCGAATCAACGAATCCTGCCCAACACCATACAGGCTTTTATTCGTCTATTCGTCTATTCGTTGATTCGTTGATTCGTTTTATTCGTCTATTCGTTTAAATTGTCTTATCGATCTTCGCGATACGCTACATGTTTGCGCAAAAACGGATCAAATTTCTTTAATTCTAAACGGTCTGGCGTATTTTGGCGATTTTTTTCTGTATGATACGTATGCGAGCTTTCTGTGCTCTTCATCTTCACCAAAATGCGGCTACCTTGTCGCTTGGCCATTTGACCACCTCCATAAAAACCAACAAAAATCTATCAATGACAAAATGAAATCCATTGCCCAACAAAACAAAACCGATCCAACATGAAGTGGGGCAAGAAGATACAATATACAGCTTTGGAAAGTAACGATCAAGAATTTTGTTGATTTACATCTATGCAACTTACACAAAACCACTCACAAGTTCATTATTTAACAACAACTTAAATAAAAAAATAAACCAGTTGAAAAAATAGGACCAATGTCATATCCTTAGATAGAACGCGAGCCCACAACAACCCAAATACTTCACAATTAATTATAAAACAATAACTTAAACCAATTTCCACCGAAAGGCCTATCATGCCAGAAGAAACCATATTCAGCAAAATCATTCGACAAGAAATTCCTGCCGATATCGTCTACCAAGATGACTTGGTAACCGCTTTTCGCGACATCAATGCGCAAGCACCCACACACATCTTAATCATTCCCAACAAACACATCCCCACGGCCAACGACATCGGTGAAGAAGACGAACCCATTTTAGGTCGTATTTTTACAGTAGCAGCCAAAATTGCAAAAGAAGCAGGCATTGCCGAAGACGGCTATCGGCTCATCATGAACTGCAACACCCACGGTGGCCAAGAAGTCTACCACATACACCTACATCTCTTGGGTGGACGTCCACTAGGCCCCATGCTGAGCAGATAGAAACACTTAGCGCTTCGCGCCACATATCTATTTCCGCTTCCCACTCGGCGGTACCGGATCAAATCCACCCGTTGCAAACGGATGACAACGCAAAAAACGACGCACAGACAATCCCAATGCCATCATGAAGGAGTGTACCTGAAACGCTTCTTTTGCATAAGCCGAGCAAGTCGGGTGATATCGACAGGGACTCGGCGTAAATGCAAAAAAACGCATCAGTGGAGCCAACACGATCTGATAAATCCAAATCGCACCCTGTGCCAAAACCCGCAGTATTTTATCTATAAAAGAAATAGGATTGACCTGCATTCTTTTTGAGGTATATTAACCGAAAGTTTTTAAACATCTAATTCAACAATATAGTACAAGGCATTGTAAAAATACAAACTTTGTATTATCTCCTCAAACGAATGGAGGCCTGGCAATGGGTTTGCCAGATATTCAAAACACACAAGACAAACGTGGCATCGAAATTGACCAAGTAGGCGTTTCAAACGTCAGATATCCACTCACCTTGCCCACACGAGACAATGGTGAATTCCATACCGTTGCCAATCTTTCAATGACCGTAAGCTTGCCCCACTACCAAAAGGGCACGCATATGTCACGGTTCATGATTGCCCTCAACGAACAGCACAAACACTTTACACCCGGCAGTGTTCACATTGTACTTGAAGAAATGCTTGAACTGCTCGAAGCCGAAGAAGCCTTTTTGAGCATGGAGTTTCCCATCTTCTTATCACGCAAGGCACCCGTATCGGGCATTGAGGGCATGTTGGATTATAATTGCCAATTTAAAGCCATGCATACCAAAGACGGTGTACACGACAAATTGGTCGGCGTGCGTGCCAATGTGGCCAGCTTGTGTCCGTGTAGCAAAGAGATCAGCGATTATGGCGCACACAACCAACGCTCTGAAGTCACAATGAACGTGCGTCCATCAGACGACGAATTCATCTGGTTTGAAGATCTTATTGACATTGCCGAACACAACGCTTCGTGCCAGCTGTATCCCATTCTCAAACGCCCCGACGAAAAGCATGTGACCGAACGCGCTTATGACAATCCCAAATTTGTCGAAGACATTGTGCGCGATGTTGCAACAGACTTTTTAAGCCTCATCGACGAGCAACGTATTC
Source organism: Candidatus Latescibacterota bacterium (assembly GCA_018650745.1). GTDB lineage: Bacteria > Latescibacterota > UBA2968 > UBA2968 > UBA2968 > JABIFK01. The sequence goes on from JABIFK010000916.1 coordinate 6,749, forward strand.
AATGGTTTTTCGTTTCCAGTAACAATTATGAAAGCATTCACAATCACGATGCATTTGCAAAAATAGAGCGTGGCACCAGAGGTCCTGTCTTAACTCATCGCAAATATGCCGAAGGCGAAGCCGTTATTTAAACCAAAACAACGAATCAACGAATAGACGAATCCCGCCCACCACCCAAAACCATTACAAACGTCCATTCGCAGTTTCGTCGATTCGCTGATTCACTGATTCGCTGATTCACTGATCTGTTAAATAAAAAGGCTGATGGAAATATCCATCAGCCTTTTTATTTTGGTTATGATTCGACAACGCCTACGCCGCAGTTGCCAAAGCAAGCTCATGAATGCGCTTCACCATAGATGCAATTCCATTGGCCCGATTTGGACTCAGATGTTTGGCCAATTCAATCTTCTCAAAAATGCTTCGAATATCTGCGGTCAAAATTTCCTTGGCCGTCTTACCCGAATACAAAGCCAACAAAATAGCCACCAATCCCTTTACTATTTGAGCATCACTATCTGCTTTAAATTCAATAATTGGCGGGTCACCGTCTTTCACATCCGTTACCAGCCACACACTGCTCACACATCCCTGAACCCGATTTTCATCCGTCTTAAACGCATCATCAAGTGGGTCTAACTTACGCCCCAATTCAATAATATAACGATAGCGCTCTTCCCAATCATCCAACGCTTCAAAGTTCTGCATAATCCGATCCATCGTCAAATTCATATAAACCTCAAAGAAAGACAAAAACCCTCACCATCTCTTTCAAAGTCGTGATGGCGCCACATTTGCCGTTTACTGTTTCACTTTTGCATTTTTAATTTTGCATTTTTAATTTTTTACTTAATCACCCTCGCCACATCCATCGCAAAATACGTCAAAATCAAATCAGCGCCTGCACGTTTCATACTCAACAACAACTCATCTCGCACCCGCGCTTCATCCACCCAGCCATTTTGGGCAGCAGCCTTCACCATCGCAAACTCACCACTCACATTATAAGCCGCAACAGGCACCCCAAAAGTCGATTTTACCCGATAAATGATATCCAAATAAGACAACGCCGGTTTCACCATCACCAAATCGGCGCCTTCGTCCAAATCCAAATCCACTTCACGCAACGCTTCGTCGCCATTGGCTGGGTCCATTTGGTAGGAACGTCGATCGCCAAATTGCGGTGCCGATTCGGCAGCTTCGCGAAAGGGGCCATAAAACGCCGAACAATATTTCGCAGCATAAGCCATAATCGGAATCTGATCAAATCCCTCAGCATCCAACCCTTCCCTAATCGCGCCCACACGCCCATCCATCATATCAGAAGGTGCCACCATGTCGGCGCCCGCCCGCACATGTGACAACGACTCTTGAACCAACAAATCCACCGTCTCATCGTTTTTCACATCCTCGCCCACAATCACGCCACAATGCCCATGGTCTGTGTACTCACACAAGCACACATCTGTAATCACATATAAATCGGGTACCTGACTCTTAAGCGCCGCAATAGCGCGTTGTATAATCCCATGGTCATGATACGCCTCAGTGCCACGCGCATCCTTTTGATCGGGAATACCAAATAAAATCACCGCAGGAATGCCCAAATCTAAGATCTCTTTACCCGTTTCAACCAACACATCAATCGACATCTGATAGTTACCAGGCATCGACGAAATCTCATTTTTCACACCGTCACCAGGGCAAACAAACAGCGGCATAATCAAATCATCTACCCGCAAATGATTTTCACGCACCATACGCCGGGTGGTTTCATTTGTACGCATCCGACGCATTCGTGTAATTGGAAAAGACATATCATCACCTATTTAATAAGAATCCATTTCAACCATCTATCACGGCTTTAAAATACTCAAACAAATATACTTGTCAATATCGGTAAAAAACAGAGCGAAGAGCAAATCGTTAGAACCCTCTTGCATTTATGCTCTTCGTGCCACGCGCCTTTATAGATGCTTCGCCAAAAACGCCTCAGCCAAATCCCAGCGCAACAAATGCCCATCGGAATGTTGTTTAAAATCGAAATGACCTTCAACGCCTAATTTATGATATGCATTCTGAACAGTTGCCAAAATCAATTTTCGATCATTCTCATTAATCAACCCATCGCCATCGCCCGCCTGCAACTGCATCGGGCGTGGTGCAATTAAACTGAACAACTCAGGGACATCGCCATACCGCAAAATACCCGGCAAATATTGAATACCACACGATGACAATTTGAGAGAGCGCTCCCGAAATGTATTCATACTGCCCGTTGGCACACACGCTTTGATCCGTTTATCAAAAAGCGTTAACCACATCGTCGAACGGCCACCATATGAATTGCCAATACATCCCACACGTTCCCCGTCCACCTCGGGTCTTGCAACCAACGCATCAATTGCCGCCTGCCCATCCTGAATGTGCAAATCCGTCACATTCATCCCATACATCTCTGCAGCCATGTTGATCACATTACATCGATCTCTATTTCCCACCCGATCCAAATGCCCATCACGCCCAGGCCACCCCCACCATGCCGGTGCCAACACCACATAACCCGACCGCACAGCGGCCAAGCCATATCCTCTACGCCCTCCTGCACCATCGTCTACACCAGCCACACCGCAAATGGCATCTATTCCTTGTGCCACATGCCCATGAGAAGCAACAATCGCAGGCCGTTTTTCACCTTCCGCCAAATTGCCAGGCACCAACAAATAAGCCACAAGCGTAGAAATATCACTGACCCGAATACGCAACACATGCCTTGTATGATCGGCCTCTTCAATCACATCAACCGTTTCCACATCCAAATCAACACGATCGGGCAACACACCACGCAATCCCAGAAGTGCATCATAAAACTGTGCTTGCCACACACCAAAATCTTCGCTCGCTTGGTACACCATCTCTGGCGGGTGTTGATGGCCATACCGGTCTAAAAAGTCAATAAAGGACTCTGATTGATTCATAAAAATACCTCAACTCATATGAACAGTGAAACAAAAGAAATCGTTAAGTCTTGAAATCAATCTCCTGTATAATAAAAACAATCTACCCCCTTTTCAAAAGGGGTAGATAAGGAAACCTTGGTAGCAAGAATATGCTTTCAAATTAGGCCAATACACTCAATTATTTGCCTTATGGCTTAATACTCCCGCACCAACAAACCACCCACATTTTCTTCATCACCAAAAGCACCATAGGCATGCGGGCGACGTTGCATCCAATTCACACCGCGCAAACACCCACCACTCACAGCCCGAATACCATCCTCCAACTCAATCGTCGCACGCACATAAGGCACACTGCCATCATTCCACACCAACACCTCACCCGTTCGATCAATCACACAACTGCCCTTGGCAGTGTTCACCGCCACTACCATGCACACCTGATTGTCCATCGCGCGTGTTTGCATAATGGCACGGAATCGATCGGTGTCCCATCCACCACCATCGGGAAATTGTGCTCGGTGATCACCCATAATAGGCAACAACAAAAAGTCGGCACCATTGAGCCCAATCATACGCGACGACTCAACCGCAGAAGAGTCCATACAGATATTACATCCAACGCGTCCAATCTGCGTATCAAAAACCGGAAAATCATCACCCGGCAAAACACCCGAATCCATCTCGCCACCCACAGCAAGGTGCACTTTGCGATACACACCTTCTACCGCACCTGTTGGCCCAAACAAAACCGCACTGTTGTGTACGGCATCCTCATCTCTTTCCCACATGCCCAACAAAACATGGATGCCATATTCTCTGGCCAAATTTGCAAAAGGTTCCGTCTCCTTACTCTGCGCAGGAACAGCAGAATCAATCGCACTGTCTTTCATACCATATTGCAATGCAATTTCAGGTAACACAATCAAATCAGGCTTTTCTTTTTCACATGCATCCCGACACAGAGGCAAATAAAAATCTACATTGTCCTGAATAGACGCAAATATTCTCTTGCGATCACCCAGTTGTCCAGTAACCACACAAACAGACACAGACGTTGGTTCATCCTCTATCTCTCGAATCATAATCTCCGGCAATTGCCACTCTGCCGACCCGACGGCAGACCACCGAAACGTATATCGAACAATCAACTGTTCCGTATCTTCTGGTGCCATTAAACACCTCGAAAAATGTACCGAGGAATCGTCCCATTCAGGCAATAAAAAATCCCAAGCCTTCACGTCTTTCACACGACGGCGAGAGGCATTGAGTTCTAAGTCGCCAAAAAAAGCTTCACAACGCAAAACATCTCTGACCCGATTTACATCGCGATATTTTGCTTCGGCCTCGATTACATATGATTTACCCGCTTCAACACCCGAATACGTCAACTGCCATCCCCCCACACATGTTCGTGTCCCATTGGCAGCAACAGCCAGCGTATCGTTATTTCGCTCCGTCAATGGAGCTGCCTTCACATGAGGCGCCCAAGGTGCAACCGATTCCAAAACCAATTCAGCCATCTTGCACCTCCTTTATAACTGCTCAATAAACGCCAACTCCGTCTCCAACGCTTCCACCGAATAAAAATGCTCCAACAACAAAGTAGCCTGCCATCCTTTGATCTGTTTGTGAAATTCAAGCGGCAATGTATCTGTTCCAATACAATAATGAGAATCTTGACGTCCAATATTCGTCACCAAATCATTGCCATTCCAATGCACATGTTGCAAAGCATCTTCAGCTTCCAAATAAGCCATCATAACCGCTTCACGTTCATCCAATTCAACAAACGTCTGCGCATACGTACACGCATGGCTGGGGTCCAAACACAAAAACACATTCGAACGTCCCACATCCTTCTGAATTTGCCGCCATTCCCCTGGTTCTACGCCAAAATAACCGTTCTGTTCCGACCGATCTACTTGCTCAACCGACAAATCATCTGGCACACCTTCCCAATAGGCCCGATTGTTTTCCAACATCAATTCCAACTTAAATTTGCCCGCAACGCCCGCAAGCTGTTGCACCGCATCAACCAAACGCTCATATCGGCCATGTAAGGGGCGTTCATCAGAAGCCCAATATTTAGGCGAACAATGCATATTAATCTTTTTCAATTTTGGAAACCGCCCTGCCGCATCTTCAATATAAGCTGCAATCTTTCCAATAGACGCATCTCGAATGGTATCATTCACATCAGCAATGCTATACCGCCCTTCAGAACCACTATAAGGCGCATGCGCTGTTAATACAAAATCAGCAAGTGGATCAACAACATCCGCATCCAAAACGGTCGGCGCTTCTATCATCAACCCAAACCGCTCTGCAACTTCCCGCCCAGCTTTCCAAGAAATACTCAAATCAGGATACACATCCACCCCCATTGTCAAGCGTAAGCTCACATACGTCGTAAGTCATGATTCAACCCAATGTCTATACAGTGGTTTCACCTCTTCAGGCAAAGATTCAAACACATCGCGCTTCAAAGGCTGAGACTCATAATTCTTCCCCCCCGTTTCCACCACCATCATCTCATGCTCAGGTTTGCCAATGTGAGAGGGATTCAAATTTAACCACCACGGAGCATAACGTATAATCAACGCCACGCGTGCCTCATCACTCAAATTTGGCGCAACCGAATGCCACATGCGGCTGTCATAAATCAGCACGCTACCCGCTGAGCCTTTCACCTGAATCTCCGTCGGATAAGGCGCGTCTCGGTCAATATCTTCCATCAATCCCGCAGACGGATTGTTATCAGCCCGATGACTGCCCGGCACAATAAAAGTACCCCCATTTTGGTCGTTGAAATCCGTCAACATCCAAATAGACGACAAATGCATCAGCGCGTCTGGATACGGTGTTGGTATATGAGACGCGTTCGTGGCATTATAAGGCCAATCAGAATGCCAATAACCCCGCTCATTACCCGGATAGTTAATCACACAATCCGTGCACGAAACCCGTGCATGGGGCCCAAACAATGCATCAACAACCTTCATCAGCTTACGGCTTGCCACATAAGGTGCAAACACCTGCGTCTCATTGATCACCTGTCTCAAACTCCCCACACCATCTGCCCCCACCCGATGTCCCTTGGCACGCGTGGCAGCTCTCGCCGCCTCAGACGCTGCATTGCACCGAACCTGTGCAGCTACCACATCTTCACGCACATGCGCCACATCCGTCTCGGGTATCACGCCATCCACCACATAAAACCCATCGCGATGCAACTGAGATACGATTGATGAAACCGACATAAAACGCCTCACAATATAAAACACGTATTGTCATTTGTTATCACACAGTATATATCAAAAATTCTGCTATCCTGCTATAACAATTAAAAGGGATTCACATCTAAAAGTTAAAGCACAATACATTTATGTGCATAACACACAAATATCCCTTATCCAGAAAAAGAAAAAGGCTTACAATCAACGCTGTAAGCCTCTCACTTTTTACTTTTTACTTTTTACTTTTTACGTGTCTCACTCCACTTTATACTTCCCTTTTTTGGCCATAGTCTCTTCAAATTTACGGATTTCAATCTTTTGATTGCTGATCACATCTTGCAACTCTTTAACCATTTCTTTGCCTTTTTTTATTTGCTCAGTAATCTCTGCACTTTCTTGGTTTTGCTCCCCAACTTTTTGCTCTAATTCAAAACGTTCGACAACCAGAATTTCAAGCAAAGACTCTTGTCGAATGTGATACTTACCAAACAAGGCCGTTCGATACCCTGCCTCTTGCAACAACTCAGGGAATGTCGGCACCGTCGGATCAAAAACTTCTACGGCATCTGCCACCTCAGAATTGCCACGAATGCCATGCACATGCGAAAAACATCCCGTCAGCACCGTACCACGCGCAGGTGCACACAAAGCATTGGTCGTACAACAGTGATTAAATCGCGTACCCTCATTGCCTATGCGATCCAAATGAGGTGTGTTCAAAATGGTATTGCCATAGCTGCTCATTTCACGCGGTGTATGATCATCGGTCATAATAAATAAAATATTCGGTCGTTTCATCCCACATCCTTTCGTTCACGCCTGATTGGGTTTGAATGACCCGAGCGCAGATCCCACAACAACAAGAATGGCTCCAATCCAGCTCAGTGTATTAAATGATTCAGGCTCAACAAATCCCGGAAAAATAAATGCTGCCAACGCCATATTGCCCACGGTAAACAAAGGGTTTAAGGCCAGCACCATACTCACCCGAGAAACTTCAACATGTTTCATTGACGTAGCAAAACTCACATAAGACACCAACGTAATCACCGCCGACAAAAATACCAACCCAATCTGAACCGGTGTCAGCGCCCATCCTTGTGAAGGACTGGACGAAAACAACAAAAGAAAGCCACCAAACAAATAAATGTAAAACATAATGCTTTCTGGCGCCAACTGGTGCAACAGCTTTTTCTGTGCAAGCACATAAACAGCAGCCGCAAGCGCAGAAGAAGCCACCCAAAAGATGCCCAAGTCGTAAGCACTATAATCCGACACCAAACCACTCAATCTCGGATTAAAAAACAAACCAATCCCCAGAACCAAAATGCCAAAACCGATCCACTGCAACAAAGCAAACGACTCTTTAAAAATCACCAATCCGCCCAACAACATAAACATAGGTGCCAACTGAATCACCACTTGTGCAGACCCGGGCGAAATGTATTTCAAGCCCATCAAATACATCACATAATTCGACGTCGCACCCAAGACACAAAGCGTCACCAACACCCAACCCAATCGAGAAAGGCGAAAAATCTGCCAACCGTATCGATACACAACCCAGGGCAGCAACAACAAAGCCGCAATCGTAAAACGAAACCACGTCAGTGTATAAGGATCTAAATACCCCAAGAGTCCCTTCAATATAATTGGCAATACACCCCACATATAAGAGGTGAACAACGCCAATAGAAGCCCCAAATACCACCGCCCCGTCACTTGATTATGATTCACGCTTTCCCTTTCACATCATCTACCAAACTTTTTAAAGCAACATAATAAGCAAGTTTTTCTACTCTTGGCATGGGCAATGCACCACTTGTTGATGGCGCTAAAAAAAGAACCGCACCGTCTAATCTCTCATCTTGCAATCCATAATCTCGTTTTTCTTTCACCACTTTGACATACCCACTTTTCCCATTAAAACACACCACCCGAGGTTTATATTTGCGCAGCTTTTTGTTCAACACATCAAACCCATCCACATACTCATCTCCCTTCAAGTCGCCAATACCTCGTGTTGCGCGTCCTTTTACAATATCGGTCACACCAATACCATAATCTAACAACAGATGATCTTCCTCCGGTTTAAGCAACCGATCTGTCAATCCAGACTCATTTAAAAACGGCCAAAACTGATTGTTTCGACCCGCATAATAATACCCCACCTCTGCAGATTTCAAACTTGGATTAAAACCCACAAACACCAAATCCAACCCTGGTTGTAAATAATCCTGCAAAACATTTTTTAACGCCATTTCAAAACCCTATTGACAACACGTCAACAATTCGTTTCAATCTTGATAACGAATTGAGAAATTTGAAAAACACGGGTAAATTTACCACGTCCCATTCTACTCTTTCATATTATGCAACAAAGTATGCAAATTAATTCAATTTACTGCAACAGTGTTTTCCCCTATTATTGTGACAAGCAAACTGTAAACAAAAGCCATCAATGAGTAAGAATATCCATTCCGAAAGGCCATTTGTATTATGACACAACTCAACAAATTCAGTGCCCAGATCACCCAAAAAAAATCCCAAGGCGCATCTCAGGCCATGCTATATGCCACAGGGTTAAGCCGAGAAGACATGGCCAAGCCCCAAGTGGGCATTGCCTCAGTTTGGTATGAAGGCAACTCGTGCAACATGCACCTCAACGATTTGGCAATTGAAGTTAAAAAAGGCGTCACCGAAGCCGGCAGTGTGGGCATGCGCTTTAACACCATTGGTGTTTCCGACGGTATTTCAATGGGCACCGACGGTATGTCCTACTCCCTCCAATCACGTGACCTCATTGCCGACTCCATCGAAACCGTGATGGGGGCCCAATGGTATGATGCCCTCGTTGCACTACCCGGATGCGATAAAAATATGCCCGGCGTCGTCATAGCCATGGGCCGTCTCAACCGCCCTGCCCTTATGGTCTATGGAGGCACCATCAAACCCGGTTGTGCACTCGTTCAAGGTGAAGAACGCAAACTCGATATTGTTTCCGCCTTCCAAAGTTATGGCGAATTCATCACAGATGCCATCAGTGACGACGAGCGCCAAGACATTGTCGAACACGCCTGCCCAGGTGCGGGTGCTTGTGGCGGGATGTATACCGCCAACACCATGGCCAGTGCCATTGAATGTATGGGCCTCTCGTTACCCTACTCATCTTGCACCCCAGCCGAAGACCCCGAAAAAATCGCCGAATGCATTCAGGCAGGGCACACCGCACAGGCCCTCTTAGAATCCAATCTCAAACCCCGTGACATCGTCACCAAGCAATCATTTCTCAATGCCATTCGCTTGGCCATTATCACGGGTGGGTCAACCAATCTTGTGCTCCATCTCTTGGCCATGGCACGGTCTTTTGAAATTGATCTCCACATCGACGAATTTCAAAAAATGTCCAACGAAACACCCTTGTTGTGCGATCTCAAACCATCAGGCCGCTATGTTATGGAAGAGTTGCACAAAATCGGCGGCACGCCGGCCCTTATGAAAATGTTACTCGACGCCGACCTCATCGACGGCAACCAAATGACCATCACAGGCAAAACCATTGCCGAAAACTTAAAAGACGTAGCCCGCATTCCAGCCTACGGCACAGGTGAGGATCAACAAGACATCGTGCGGCCCTTTGACAACCCCATCAAAGTCACAGGCCACTTGCAAATCTTACGCGGCAACCTCGCCCCCGAAGGTTCTGTAGGTAAAATCACGGGCAAAGAAGGTGAAATTTTCGCAGGCACAGCCAATGTGTTCGACAGCGAAGAAGATATGCTCGCTGCACTCGAACAAGAAAAAATCGTAAAAGGCAACGTCATCATCATTCGCTACGAAGGCCCAAAAGGCGGCCCCGGCATGCCCGAAATGCTCACGCCCACATCGGCACTGGCCGGTGCTGGTTTGGTCAACGATGTGGCACTCATCACCGACGGGCGTTTCTCAGGTGGCTCACACGGCTTTCTCATTGGCCATGTCGTCCCCGAAGCCATTGAAGGCGGCCCCATCGCTTTGGTCAAAACAGGCGACAAAGTCACCCTCGACTGTATCAAAGGCGAAATCAATATGGATGTGTCCGATGATGAACTTGCAACACGTCGGGCCGCCTGGACACAACCAGACTATCCCGCCAAACGAGGCACCCTTTACAAATACATCAAAAATGTAAAAAACGCCTCAGAAGGCTGTGTCACAGACGAATAGATCAAATCCGCATATTTTAATAAAAAAAGGGATCGCATACGCGATCCCTTTTTTATTGTTCACTCTCAAAAGAGTCAATATCTCGTTCAATTGTTTTTATCTGTTCCAAAAGCACAGGTACATCTCGTTCTACAGTAGCCCATATTTCCTCCAGATCAATCCCAAAATAGTTGTGAACGATGATATTACGCAAAGAAATGATCTGTGGCCACGGAATGTCCTTATTCCTATTCCGAATTTCATCAGACAATCGCCCAGCAGCTTCTCCAATAATTTGTAGATGGTAAAGAGTCCACGTTTGAATAAGTTCGTCTTGTTCAAAACGGATCTTCCCTTCTTGGGCATATTGCTCAATTTTTTGAATCGCTTCCAAAATGTCTTGAAGACGCTCTCGATCCAATCTCATAGGAACTGAGCCTCTTCTAAAACACGCTCTCGTATACGTGCCTTCAACCCACGCGAAGAAACCACATCAACTCTACATCCAAGCATCTCTTCAAGTTCAAGCTGAATAGACACGCGATCAAAAAAACTCCGACCACGATCCAAATCTATCAAAAAGTCTACGTCACTCTTAGAATGCGTTTCGCCCCTTACAAATGAGCCAAAAACACGCACATTATGCGCACCATGTTTTTCAGCAACGCTTTTTATTTCATCTTTTCGAGAAAGGATTTCTGCCAAATCCATATCAACCTCAAATTAAAAATGGGCTTTTGTACTAAGATAAACAAACCCCGATCAAAAAACCATACTTGATTCACCAAAATGGAAGACAGGCTTTATACTCTTTCATTTCCAATCAGCGGGTGATTCCAATTCACCCAACACACACCGTCGCACCCAATCCAATCCTTGAATCACCAACCACCGTCGAATGTGTTCACTGTCTTGAAAACGTCGACTGTCCACACACAAGCGCATATCACCTGGCCCATGAATAGCCATAAATGTGGCATCATCTTCAAACGGCCCAACCATCGCAAACCCAACACCGCCATCAGGTGCAATACGCTCGGCCAGGGCTTTGGACAATGCTTGGGAATCATCCGTTTCCATATCCAACCCAACCGTCTCCAACACCTCTTTGAGATCTGTTGGATGTACATCGGTCACCACCACATCCCCAAATCCATTCTCTTGCATCTCACGTACCAACTGACCCTCTGTCAACGTATCCACCACACCCAAAGTCAAACCACGATCCTGCAACAAACCGCCTACCACTTCGGCAACCGTCTCTTTGCCCAACCCATAAATCGCCACACCCAATCGCTTGCGCAAGTCCTCTTCCATCGGCGCAATCAATGC
>JABIFK010000680.1 GCA_018650745.1 Candidatus Latescibacterota bacterium
CCGAAAGCGCGAACGACGAGGGCGTTAGGTCAAAATGAGGGATGGTCTCTATCCCCCAAACACTCAGAAATTTTGCTATCCAAAAAATTGAGACACCCAAGAGAGTCGCCATAATTTGGTGTCGATATATATTAGGGGCACCGAAAAATTGTTTGATAAGAACCACAACGCCAACCAAAATCTGCAAATACCCCCATGCCATATTTAGCCAAAAAACTGGCCCAGGTTTTCGCCAAAAAATTTGAAACCCATCTCCTTGCACAACTTCAACATCCACCCAAAACAACAAGTGCCAAGGATTTGTGATATTCAAGACCCAAAAAATAAGCGGCAAAACCACCAGAAATATCAAATAACGCTGATATTGAGCAGCTCGTTCTGTGAAATAAAGTGCAAACAAAAGCCAGAGCGGGGGCACACTTGCAATGCATAAATGCGCAACATTTTTCCAAAAGTCCTTAACCAGACTTCCAGCACTCATAATGTCAAACGCATGACTGAGTGTCCATATACAAACACACGCCATCATGGCCCCAAAGTAGAATGCACCGGGGGCCTGACGACGACGCCAAGTTGACACCGCCACAGTGAATGAAATAATGGCGGTAAGAAATGAAGGCAGTATGTAAGAGAGTAATTGTAAAGACATAAGGTTTTATATGATAGAAAAGGCGTTCTTTGGGAACGCCTTCAAAAAACGTAAATCATGAATGGAATGAAAACAAACCCTGAGAATCTTAAATATCGTCGGTTTTTCGACATTGGATACCGTCATCAGATACGGAGAAGGTCACCCGACCTTCATCTTGTTGTAACATCAAGCTACGGGATCCTATTTTGACCTGCACATCAGCATGAGCCGTTTTTCGAACCTTTATCTCTGCCGCTGCAAATGCTTCGTCAATCTCTGCTTGCACAGCCTTATGCCCACTCAAAGACTCATCGCGATAAACAATAAGTCCCTTCAATTTGACCAGCAAATCAGCAATGGCTTTTTTGCGACCAGGCGGTGTTCTGCGTAGAATACCTTCAATGAGTTGGGGATTTAAGGCCTGGATGTTCAGCGTGCGAAAGATTTTCAAAATATTGGTGTTACAAAAATCAATACTTTCATCCAATTTTTTAAGACGTGCTTCCAATTCGATACTGGGCACAACACCAACCAGTGTTGTATTACTTTCATCACCGGACCCCAACTGTTCTGCCTCAATTCCCAGCCCAGCCAAAACCTCTCCCCCCACAATATGCCCCCCATTCTCACCGGCATCGAAGCCCACGGTGAGCCGACCGCCAGCACGCACTTGCCCATGCAATATCCGGTTGCCCACAACCACATCTTTCCGAGCAATAACCGTGCTGTATTCAATATGCCTGGTCTCAACATGACCCAGCGCAACCACTTTTGCACTTTTGCCCGCAATCCCCTCACCAACCACAACATCCCTTTTTGCCGTCACGGCCCCACCGTCATCAATAGCACCAACAACAAGTACCGTCCCCCCCGCACTCACCTTCGCCCCTTTTCGCACAGACCCTATAATTTCTACGTCTTGATCATATTGAATGTCACCGGTAAGGCGATCGACATCACCAGAAATGCGCAACACACTGCGCACATCCAAAGTATTGCCATCATACGATGCATTGCCATCATTTTTTGAATAAAAGAAACGAGGGTTGCCCCCTTCTAATTCAACGCGTACCCTTTCGCTCGTTTTGACCGTGCATACTTTCCCCGCAGCAGCTGGAATCTCCCGACCATTAAAACTCTCCCCAGGTATCCCTATTGTAGGCAATATGATTTCGGCAATACGCTCACCGCTTTTTACCCCCAAAGCAGTACGACGAGAAACAACATCAACACGACCATCGGGCAACATATGGGTCCTATCTTCTCCAAAGTGGAGGACCACATATCCATCTTGACCAGGAACTGGGCGAGTCCCCTCCACCAACAGCATGTGACCACTGCCAGAACGACGTTCGTTTATAAATTGGTGTATTTGGACAAGCTTTTCAGATGTAATCTCCTGTGCAATCTCCATTTTTACCAACATCTGGTTGATCCAATCCAATTGGGGCAAGCATATGGGATCGGCTTGAGGAAAGTGAATAAAATGAGCTTCAGAACCATCTGACAAAACATGAAGGGCAGGTAAAACACTTATTTGATCATCCAAAACACACACAAACCCATAGATATCAGCAAAGAACTCGCCATCCTCTTCACGGACATAATTTCCAGCAGATAAATACACCTGCTTAGGCAATGTGGTCGACACAGGGGTAACAATACGTCCAAAAATATCTTGACCGGGTTTACCGGATCGATGCTTATGCAATGTGGCTAATTTTTCGCCCGGATACGTAGCACGCACCAAGACGCCTGCTCGTGACACAGATACAGGATCTTTTTGTTCAAATGCTGTTGTAAGGGCCTCATAAGATAATGGGGTGCGTTTTAATTTTTCCGTCAAAAAATGAAATTCCACTTCTCCATCACGGCCCTGAACGGGCCGAGCAGCGTGCGCGACCACCACAATGCCTTTGCTTGAAAAAACACGGTTTGGCTCGGCTGAAACCTCCTCTAAAATGCGCCCAATAACCTCTTCATCGATACCAACGGTAATACCATACTCTTTATGCAAGGTATCAATGACATCCGTCACCCCGATTGCGGCGTCCCCCCCCAAATACAGGCCCCGAATAAATGCCATGCGGGCATTGTCTGAAATTTCGAGACGCATCCAGGCTCTATTGTTAATCCGTTTGCGAATTGATTTGTCGAGTGTTTTTTTGGCCATGTTTTTATCTAATAAGTTCTCAATCTACAATGACATACCATCTCAATGCAAGTGATGAACCTATTCTTCGTTATCTGGTATAAAGGTGTCTAAATCTTCCATGTGGTTGGATAAGTCGTCTAAATTCATAACATCATCTATTTGGTCTTTCCACTGACCGGCGTTTTGCTGTATTTGAGCATCACTAATGGCCACAGCAGCTTGAAGGGCAAAACTATTCAATGCCAAGATATTTTCTTCTGAAACAACCCCGTTTTCCCCACCCATACCTACTTCAATAACCCCTAGAATATTGTTTCCTCGCAAGATAGGCACCAAAACAAAAGAGGGCTCAGAAACGCTTTGCTGAACAATCTCTTGCCGTGTGATAACGGCATCAAAAGCGTCTTTACGCGATGCAGCAATTTCAAGCTGAGGCAATTTGTCTTCAGAGACCAAAACCTTGGGCTCAAAAACCCCCATTGCAGCCACGGCAGCAAATGTGTCTTCTTTGGGCAAATACACAACAGTGTTATTGACATCTAAAACATCCGAAATGACCTCCAAGACCAAAGCAAGTGTTTCTTCTAACGTATGAAAGGTCAAAAGATGTTGGGCTATGCGGTCTTTTCCTTCCAATTCACGCACTTTTTGCTGCAATTGTAAAGTTCGCTCCTCCACTTTTTGCTCTAAAGTTGCATTCAGTTCAGCCAGTTCTTTTGCCATACGCGTTCGTTCTAAATGCGTTCGAATGCGAATGAGTACCTCTTCTTTCTGAAAAGGCTTGGAAATATAATCAATCCCTCCAGCCTGAAAACCTTCCAGAACACCATCCAACTCACTTCGAGCAGTAAGAAAAATCACTGGAATGTCTTGGGTATTGACATTGGTTTTTAACCGTCGGCACGTTTCAAAACCATCAATCCCCGGCATCATGACATCAAGCAATATAAGATCGGGTTCGATACGCGTGACCAAGTCCAGAGCAGTTTCCCCACTTGTGGCCACCAAAACATTATA
>JABIFK010000124.1 GCA_018650745.1 Candidatus Latescibacterota bacterium
AGGGTTGAGCCAGGAGATGGTGTTGACAGTTGATTCAGATACGCCAGCCCTACACTCGTGCATGTATGACCGAACGCAGTTTGCGGCCCGTGGTTTTGTGGGGGGGAAGGAGGGTATGCCCGGTGAGTTATTTCTGTCTGACGGCACCCAGCTCAAGCCCAAAGGGCGGTATGAATTGCACCCTGGCCAAGCTGTGACATTGCGATTGCCTGGCGGGGGAGGTTTTTACTCTGCGTTGGAGCGAGATCCTCAAGGTGTTTTAGATGACGTGGTGCAGGAGCGTGTGTCTGTGGAAGCTGCACGTGACTTATATGGTGTGGTGGTAGATCTTGAGGTGGGGAAAGTAGATGAACAGGCAACGGCCCTGTTAAGAGCAAAAATGTCTAACGCGTGAGACTTCATTGAACGAAAAAGAAAACAACAATAACAGCCCAAACCTGTGGCAGGGCTGGAAACGGATTTTGGGTTATGTGCGTCCGTACATCTTGCGTTTGGTTATCGGTTTGGTTCTCACTGCAATAGCTTCCGCGATCTGGCTCACTGTGCCCTTGGGTGTCAAATCACTTTTGGATTCGGTGTTTGAACAAAAAAACAGAGAACTTCTTAATATGCTGGGTTGGGGCTTAATGGCCCTTTTCGCTGTGCAATCGACAATGACATTTTTAAGTGGGTACCTGATTTCTTGGGTCGGGGAACGTATTGTTACCGATTTGCGCACTGAAATTTACGACCATATGCATCGGTTGGGGCTGCGATTTTACGCAGAGAATCGATTGGGTGATTTGACATCAAGGTTGACCAACGATGTCGGGTCTGTTCGTAGTGCTGCTACTGATGATATTGCCGATGCAATGCGGACCGTATTTTCTCTTGTAGGGTCACTTGTTGTTATGGTCGGACTGAATTGGCGCTTGAGTTTGATCGTGTTTTGTGCTGTGCCACCGGTCGCGATTGGATCACGCTACTTTGGTGGAAAGATCCGCAACTTATCACGAAATGTTCAAGACCGATTGGCCGACACCACGGCAGCTGCAGAAGAAGCCCTGTCTGCGATTCGGGTTGTGAAAGCCTTCGCCCGTGAACCCTTTGAAACGAAGCGGTACCGAGATGCGGTTGAGTCTTTGTTTGAAACAGCCAGACGTCGTTCAGTATTGTCTTCCCTCTTTTCATCGAGCAACCGGTTTTTGTTCATGGTGGCAATGGTCATCATCTTTTGGTATGGTGGTAGTGAGGTCATGGCTGGGCGCTTATCGGCAGGTGATTTGGTTGCGTTTATCATGTATGCATCTACCATAGCAGGTTCTGTGATGGGCGTGTCGGCTCTTTACACCTCACTCAACCGAGCTGTGGGGGCATCTGAACGTATTTTTGATCTCATGGACACGATCCCAGAAATTGTGGATGCTAAGGATGCCTGTGATTTGCCTTCTGTTGAAGGTTCAGTGACTTTTGATCGTGTATCCTTTGCATACGATGAAGGTCAACAGATCTTGTCTGAAATATCCTTGGTTGCAGAACCGGGTGAAACTGTGGCTTTGGTGGGGCCAAGCGGAGCTGGAAAAACCACATTGATGAATATGATTCCACGTTTTTACGATGCCACACTGGGGCGCATTTGTATTGACGGTCTGGATGTCAAGTCTGTAAAAATTCAGTCAGTGCGCAAACAAATTGCTTTGGTTTCCCAAGACGTTCATTTATTCGGTACCAGCATTCGTGAAAATATCCGGTATGGTAAATTGGATGCGTCTGATGAAGAAGTGGCTTTGGCCGCCAAACATGCAAATGCCTTGGAATTCGTTGAAGGTTTCCCTGAAGGATTTGATTCCCTTGTGGGGGAGCGTGGTGTAAAAATGAGCGGCGGGCAGCGACAGCGTATTGCCATTGCGAGGGCGCTTTTGCGGGATGCGCGCATTTTGTTATTGGATGAGGCAACCTCGGCGCTGGATTCTGAGTCAGAAGCACTGGTTCAAGACGCCTTGGATCGCTTGATGATGGGCAGAACGACATTCATAATTGCACACAGGTTGTCGACGGTTCAGCACGCCGATCGTATTTTGGTTTTGGATGATGGCAGATTGATACAAACAGGCAGACACGAAGACCTTGTAAAACATGCGGGTTTGTATCAAAAATTGTGTGAATTGCAATTCCGAAATGTGTCTGGCCATTCAATCACATCATCTCCAGATCAGTAAG
>JABIFK010000163.1 GCA_018650745.1 Candidatus Latescibacterota bacterium
CGGTGGTTTTATTGTGTTGGTGAGTTGGGGCATTTGGATGGCCCGCTCGCATTTGAAAGATGTGTTTGGCAAAGCCTTTGGACGCGCTCCTCATGTGGATGACAGTGGCGAACTGCTGTCCTATCGGGTATCGGTCTTTGGCCTGTTTGCTGGTCTCGTTTATGTGGTGGCTTTTCTTGTTGCTTCTGGTATGTCGCCCCTGGTGGTCGTGACATTTTTGTTTGCCGTTTTTGTTTTGTATCTGGGTGTGACGCGTATTGTGATTGAAGGTGGTTTGGTGTTTTTACGTGGCCCTATGATTGCCCAGCACTTTACGGTTTACACGCTTGGGGTGACTGCGATTTCACCTGTGAGTATGGCGGCTTTGTCGGTTTCTTATGCTTGGTTTTGTGATGTAAAATCATTTTTTATGCCAGCTGCCGCCCATGCGGCAAAGTTGAGTGATGTGCTTAAACTTAGGCGCAATGCGGTTGTGACTGCTGTCGTTTCTGCGTTGGTTCTGGGGGTGATTACGTCTATGGCCTACACTTTGAGCATGGGGTATTCACACGGCGCATATAATTATGGGGATTGGATTTTTAGGGGTGGAAGCCAAGTGCCTTACAATGCAATGGTGAGTAAGATGCGCAATCCATTTGATGTGGGTTGGGATAAGCTGGGTGTGATGTTTGGTGGGATGGCTGTTATGGCTGGGGTAACGTTTATGCGTTATCGATTTAACTGGTGGCCTCTGCATCCATTGGGTTTTCCCGTGGCGTTTACGCTTCCTGTTCGGTTGTCGTTTTTTTCCATTTTTATTGCTTGGGCCGCCAAGTCAATGATTCTGCGTTTTGGCGGTATTGCACTGTACCGCAAAGCTGAGCCTTTTTTCTTTGGTATTATTGTTGGCTTCTTTTTGGGTACTGGTATTTCGTTTGTTGTGGATATGATTTGGTTTCCGGGGCAAGGCCATCGGGTGTATGGTTGGTAGGGGGATCACGATCACGGAAGGAAGCCTTCGCCACCTAATACGCCACAAGGAATCTCACGGAATCTATTCCTCGTCACTGGCCTCTAAAAACATTGGATACACTGAATTTGGATAGTTGGAAATTTTAATAAAACCAGAGTCGCTGATTGTGATATGCAATTGGCGATTTTTTTATGGGATTGTGTCATGGGCGAACTTTTGGTAATGTTTAACAATGGGATTGTTTTGCACTTTTAACTGGAGGTGGCCGTTATGATTCTCAATGCGCGTGTGATATCTATTTGCCTTGTTGTTTTTTCGGTGAGTGGATGTTATACACAAGTTCGGTCACCCTTGGAGCGAGAAAAAGCATTATCAAGGTCAGAGTCTGATATGCAGGGCTCGATGCCGTCAGTGGCGATGCAGCGGTTTGAATATTACCAAGACTATGGCCGAACGCACATTCACGATCCATATGATTTCGGTCGGGCTTATCCTTATCGATATTATGATTCTTTTGACGACAATATGTATTGGTTATATCGCTCCCGTTCGCCACGTTGGTACACGTCTCAAATCGCTTGGAATCAGGCATGTTGGGTTTCTGTGTATCACCCCACATGGCGGCGATATCCGCCTGCTATTTTATTGCCACATATTGTCTATCGATCTCCCATTTTAGGTGGGCATCAAGTACCGGAGGTTGCAGTTCGCAAGCGGCCTCGCCCCAATCCTCGGCAAACATTCACTGAAGGGCAGCCATCGTCTGCAGGCGCAATTCGCACCAACAGTGTGAATACACGGCCCAAAACGCAAACACGACCGCAACCGAGCTCTGGTACATCAAGCAAGCAGACCACGACAGAAAAGAAAAAAGAAGAGAAAGAAGAGAAACGGGAAAAGAAACGAGAAAAAGGCAAAAAAAGAGGAGGGATGCGATGAGAATGGTGCGCACATTCCTCAGTATCCTGTGTTTGTGTGGTGTATCGCAAGCTCAAGAATTGGCCTTAGATGGATTTGCGGGTGTTGGTAGCAGGGCAATGGGTATGGGTGGGGCCTTTGTATCGATTGGGGATGATTTTTCGGGTGTATTTTGGAATCCTGCAGGGTTGGCACGTGTAGAACGTGGCACTGTGTATTGGGAGGCCACACACGGACGTTTTGAGAACCAATCACAATTTTTCGGTTCATCCTCGCGTTACGAATCGAGCAGTACGCGCATGGGGGCAATTGGTGTTGTGGTGCCCTATCCGGTGTATCAGGGCAGTTTGGTGTTTGCTGGTGGTTTTGGGCGCAACAGAGATTTTGACAATGGGTTGGAAATTTCTGCTTATGATACGGCTGTTGAGTTTGGAAAAGAAGGGTTCTCGGAAGACCGGGGGTCTTTGGGAGCTTGGACACTCA
>JABIFK010000138.1 GCA_018650745.1 Candidatus Latescibacterota bacterium
AATCCATGCGCCCACTTTCAACTCATCAGAATCACCCATTTTGACAACCGGCAAATTCTCACCCGTCACTTTGAGCACGGCCACATCGCTTTGTGGGTCAGTACCTAAAAGTTTGGCCTCAAACGAACGTCCATCTGCCAACTCCACCACAATTTCATCGGCCCCGGCAATCACATGGTTGTTTGTCAGTACATAACCCTCTTTTGAGACAATCACTCCCGAACCCAACCCTTGCTCTTGTTTCTGCTCACGCCGATACAAGGGTACACCATAAAGATATTCATACAATGGATTGTTAAAACGCCCCCGCACCAATACCTGCTCGGTCTTTTTATTCACCACGGCCACCACACCGGGTGTAACCTCTGCGGCGATAGCAGAAAATGCCTCGCTGAACTTTTCTAATTGCCCAATAGTCGCTTGAATCTCGGGTGTGATTTTGGCTTCAACAGATCCATTCAGAAACAAACCACACACAAAGATCATACTCAAAAACTTCATAACCTCCTCCTTACCCATCCAATATGTATTTCACACATGACTTAAAACACAAAAATGCGCTCAAAGTATACCAGAAAACATACCTATTCGGCAAGTCTTTGCCCCTCAAAAGACAAACACGTGCCCATAAATGAGCATGTACAGAGCCAAACACAAAAAGGAGCTGACGCAATCACGTCAGCCCCTTTTAAATCTTCAGAAATGTAGATATCTATCTCAACATGATAAAATATAAACCATTGAGGGTGTGCAAACAGACCTCAAGCCATCCCTACGCTTCAGTTTGACATTCTGCCGATTCATCGACAACAACTGATTCGTCGTGTTCTATAATGCCAAACATATTGCCGTCTGTATCGAGGAAATAAGCGATGTATCCCACCGATGGGATGGTCATTTTGGGTACTGCAATGGTCCCTCCTGCATCGGTTACTTTTTGGATAAATTCATCAACCGACGACACATCAATCGTATTGACGACGCTTTGCGCCTCTTGTTGGCGCTTCATCAAACCACCATTAATGCCCGGTGTGCCTTCTTCACCGGTTTCAATGAGCCAATAATCCATTGGCCCGTCCCATTTATTAAACTTCCAGCCAAACACACCTTCATAAAATCCAACTGTTTTTTCTGGATTGTCTGACGGAATTTCAAAATGTACGACGCGTGACATATATAGTACCCCTAAACAACAAGTGAATAATAACGTGATGATATTCGCTCTCCCAGTGATCTTCACCAACGTTTGTTAGACACTCAAACCCAACCCGGCCAAATAAATTTGTCACATCGGTTTGAATTTCTATTCTTCTCCAAAACCCAATACATACCCATTGCAATCTTCAATTTCGAACACGCGCCCCGTATCGGTGTCTTCGGGATCACGCAAAACAACTGTCTGGTCTTTAACACTGTTAAAGACCGAATCCAACTGCTCACCTTCTACACGAAAAAACACATCCCACTCAAATGGTCGCCCGCGTTCTTTTTGAATGAGGTCGGCATTTTGAAAAAAGAGCGTGATGGTATCGCGCTGCAACATCGCAAAATCGTCGCCGCGAGGCTCACCTTTAAAACCCAATATATTCTGATACCAAGAGACCGTTTCACACACATCTTCCACGGCCAATACGGGATGAATATCATACATGGCCACACGACCGCCCCGTTGTCGATTCCACTCACCAAATGTGAGCACAAACCCATTTTCGTCATCTACTTCTACTTCACGATCTCCAAGCACCGTATATTCTGGCCCACGGCGCACCCGCACACGATCTCGAATTTGGTCATAAAACGTATCAATACCCGTTAATCTGACATATGTATCCCAGGGATTGTTGCTCTGTTTGGGCTGTCCTTCTTGCAAAAGCACTTCAACCCGATCACGACGCAAATGGGTAAATCCACCTTCTATGTGATCCTCAAACCCCAACACATCGCGATACCACTGCGTTGCACGGCTTAAATCCCTGACCTTATAAACGGGTATAGCTGATGAAAACATGGCACTACTCCTCTAAACTATAACAGGGGAAATCGGGGAATTTCCAGCAGCACAATTACTGCACACCTGTATATATAGTAACCATCCGTGCACCAGTCAAGGAAAGATGTGAAAATTTATATAAAAAAAACTCTAATATGACATTTCGAGAACCAAACCTAGCCAAACAACAAAATCAAAAACACCCAATTCCCCCTGCCTAAATGGGCTCTCCTGGTGCACGATAATAGTTGGTCTTTTTAGTGGCCGCATCGATTTCTTCGGGGGTTAGCAGAACAGTTATGCTGACTCTCACTGCGCCAGAAGCATTGGCCGCAATTGAAATAGCTGTGGCTGTCACATTATCTGGCAAATCTGCAATGGCCACGGTGTCTTCACGACCAAATGTGTAATAAAAGACTTCTAGTGTTCCACCCAAACCTTGTACAAGTTGTGCTACTGCATCTCTTCGGGCACCACCGCCCTCTTTGACAAGCCCAAGCAAACCTTCCGCACTATAAGATCCTTCTATCAAATATTTAGGCATAATGCACCTCCCACAAAAAACTGAGATTCAAATGGCAAAATATAAAGCGCCATTGGGAAATTGATTGCGGTACGTTGGCCGACCCTCCTATCTTTAAGATTGTGCTGTCAAAAACCTACGGCCCCCGTCACAGATACCCCTCTTCTGCCAACGATACTTCGAAACAATGGCCCGAGTCAATTTGGGAGACCTCAACTGGAACGAATTATTTAACACAAGTGATTCATAAACAAACTGTAGGACACACAATTAACGTCTATCGTTCACTTAAAAAAGATCATGACACGATGTACTGTTCTAAGCGTCTAACTACCAAGAACACACGGTGACATCACGACATGACTCTCCAAGGAGCACACCATGCGCAAACGTATCCTCCTCTTCTTGGTATTGGCCCTTGCAATCTCAGGGATCGGTGCGGGCCTTATGGTTCGTGCAACCATCAAATCGGTACCCACTCTTTTTGAGCGAAATGCAGAATTAAAAGCCCAAGGGTATTACATGGGCGAATTCGAGTTTAAGATGTTGGGCGTTATCTACCATCTCAACGAAGGCGATTATCTAAAAGCTTACATAACCTTGCGGCGCATCATCACAGAAATGGAAACCACAGAAGGCCTCCTCAAAATGCCCCAAGGCGGATCTGCCGAAGAACGCATGGCCTTTCTGCTCAATCGCCAAGACCCAAGCACCGGCGCGTTCATGGATCCCCGATATCCCATTTTTACCTACATTGGCCCCACCATCAACATGGTCGATGTTTTAGACGACCTATCCCAACAAACAGGCCGTCCGCTGAAACTCAAATATCCCCTCTACTTCCTTGAAGAAATTCGCCCCCCCAAACAACTTCGGGTCTACCTGGAATCTCTCCTCTACATCAATGAATCTTGGGCCGGTATGGGCGGGCCGGGTCCATACGGAGCAGGCGCCTCTGAAATGGCCGCCTTTGGAGGTTTGGAGCGCAGAGGGCTCTATTCGTTTTCTGAAGAGTGGAAAAACACACTGCGTCGATGGTTCTACGAAACACAAGACCCCAACACAGGTTACTGGGGCGTGCGCATTGGTACCCCGAGCAATTGGCGACAGAACTTAGACCCCAACTCGACGTATCACATCATCAAATTTGTCGTGGATGAATGGGGAGAAAACCGAGACCCCAAATATCCTCTTCGATATGCCGCAACATTGGCCCATAGCATTCTGAAATC
>JABIFK010000171.1 GCA_018650745.1 Candidatus Latescibacterota bacterium
GCAGGTTGTATCTTCGCTTCCGTAAATATGCGAGTTGTTGCTTGAAGGTGTGAGGCGAAAGCGAAATGGAATTTTGTGATGTATCGAGACTGTGATAAACAAAAATTGGGATCTTAGGTGTTCGCACCTTTTCAGTGATGCGTGCAAGCATGATAAGTACTTCCATCATCAGGTAGCGTATGATGCGCGTCATTTAAATAACAATCCATAGAGCGTGCCATATTCGTAGGTGATTTGCGTGAGCTTCTCCAGCGAACCAAAGGCAATACTGTCGGGCCAAGTATACCCCATTTTTTTAAAGTTGATGGCATGTTTGGGGATGGCGAGAACAGAGATAACTGCGCGCAGGGCATTTCGCAATGCACCCCCCAAAGAAATAGGTCGGTTTTCAGCTTCTAACCATTGAATTCTGTTGCGACCAAAATTGAAACGTTCTTTGAACAGTTTGGATAATTTCATTTCTCTAAAATGGTTGGTCAGCGCTTCGGGGCGGTATACAATTTTTAGGCCACCGTCTTTGATGCGCATACCCAATTCCGTATCTTCACCACCTGGTGCAACGCCTTTGAATACGGCTCGGTAATTGGGATCGAAGCCACCTGTGGATTCAAGCGTTTCGCGTCGAATACCTGCATTGCCACTGGTGAGATAGCGTTCTTTGTCTTTTGCTACCTTTTCTGCTTCGCGTTCATCACGCATGCAAACGTATCGGGCCGCCAAACCGCCATCAGGCACAGAATCGTTCTTACCATTTACGACGCCGACTGTTTCGTCAGGTAGAGGGTCACATAGCGCATCAAGCCATCCATCAAGCACTTCGTGGTCATCATCCAAGAAAACAACATAGGGCCCTGTTGTTGAAGATATACCTAAGTTGCGAGCAACTGCAGGACCCGAGTTTTGTTGGGTATGAAAGTTCAATGGATAGGGCATTTCTTTTTGAAGGCGCTCAAGCATCTGGCATGTATTATCGGGACTGCCGTCGTCAATGACAGTAACGTCATAGGTTCGCGCATATTGATTTTGCCCAATTGACCTTAGCGTTCGTTCTAGAGATCCAGAGCGATTATATGTTGGGATGACAATGCTGACATCGACCGTTTGTTGTGTTTGTGAATTTGGCATAGGTAGAAATGGAAAAATTAACCTGTTCGTTTGTGTTGGGCTATGCGACGACATTCCCAAAAGCGTCGTAAAAAAATGCGAGGCAAATTCACAACAATCTGAATTTGTGTCCAAATCGCTTTGCATAAAGATGGGGGTGTAGCGGGGGTGTCGTACTTTCGCAAAATTGAATTGGGTAAGCCATACCGGAAGTAGATATAGAGGTTTTTCAGGAAAGGTTGGGTGGGATCTTTAAGGATGAACACCTGCCGGTTGCGCAAAAAATATCCATCTACGTCGGTCACTTTCAATTCTTCTGCATGTAGCTGTCCGTGATAGTGCCCAATTTTGCTGGTGGGCACAACTGCTATGTCATATCCTGCGGCAATTGTGCGCCGACAAAGGTCCTTCTCTTCAAAATAAAGAAAATAGTATGGGTCAAATGTGCCCAGTGCTTCAATGGCTTCTCTGCGTAAAAGCATTGCAGCGCCAATTACGTGGGGGATCGTATAGTAGGGCGCAATTTTATTCTGCTTCGCATCTTCAAAATAAGTGGTATTGGCGGTAAGTTGATTTTGGAAAACCCGATCGAATGTCTGGCCTGAGTAGTCATATTGGAAAGGGCCAAGAATGCCGAGGTGGGGGCTGGCGTCGGCAAATTCGATAAGGTGATCCATCCACGCCCCAAAAACGACGGTGTCTTGGTTAAGTAGCAAAATATAGTCCGCATTATTTTGCAACGCGTGTGCTATTCCAATATTGTTTCCACCGGCAAATCCGAGGTTTTTACCGGTTTGGATTAACGTGACTTCTGGGTGGTTTTCGCGAACAAAGTCAGCGCTGTCGTCTGTTGAACCATTGTCTACGATCAGGATTTTGTAGGCCATATCACGGCGGCATTGTGCAAGTGACTGCAAGCAAGCATCGAGCCATTTTTTGCCGTTCCAGGCGAGGATGACGATCCAAACATTTGAGCTATTGTTGTTCATTTTTAGAGAAAGGCTCCAAGAATGCGAATAAACAGTGGGGGCCGAGGTGAGAAATATTTGTTTAACCACGTGCTCCCTGTGGGTATGTAACCATGTTGTTGATCTCTCGCGCCTAACCATGATGCATACTGGCGAATGAATTCATATATCGGGATTTTGCACATTTGCGCAAACAAACCAATGTCACGTAAGTGCCTAAAACTTTGGCTTGCGTAGTTTCGAAAACCGCTGAGGGCAAAACGTACATCTGCACCACGATAGGTGTCATCAAATTGTGCCGCAACATAACTGCGCCAATACCAGCGAACAAAGATACTGTTGGTGCTTTCTTTGCTGTGCACATCCAGATCGTGATTGTGGAACACACACCCGAGTGGCTGATACATAAGCTTGTAATTCTGTTTCAATATGTGCTTTGCCCATACCGTATCTTCACCAATCATCACTGCTTCGTCAAAGGGGTGTTGCTCCCACAATGATCGCCGCAACGCACCATTGGCATTTGAGAAACTGCTCGATGGCCTTGCTTCGGACCAGTCTGGAAACCAAAGGTTCAGCTCTACGGCTTCAAAAGGGTCTGCATGATCTATGGCCAATTGGCGCCCGAAGGCGCCAGCAACACGATTGTCTTCTCGAAGGGGTTGGATCA
>JABIFK010000216.1 GCA_018650745.1 Candidatus Latescibacterota bacterium
CCCAATGATTTCCAGTGAAACAACAGTGCCGCATTTGGATTCTCTGCCAACTCGTCGGCCTTTCGACTTTCCAAGTTTGTAAAAAAGACAAATCCGGTTTCGGCGACTTGTTTCAACAACACCATACGCACAGATGGCAGACCATCCTTCGTCGCAGTGGCCAAAGCAACGGCCTCGGCGAGGGTGGGTTCAGATGCTTTGGCTTCGGCAAACCAGGTTTCGAATTGTGTAAATGGGTTTGGGTTCATAGAGTCACTTTGGTATAGAGTTTTGGAATGAGTTTTTATTTTTGCCTTTTTACTTTTGCCTTTTTACCATCTGGTTTTCCGGCTTGAAGAGCGGTTGAAAACCAAACTGTTTATACAAACCGTGGGCGTCTTTGGTGGCCAACTGAAACCGACGTAAACCTTGTAGGTTAGGATAATCAATCACAGTTTGGATCAGCCATTTGCCCAAACCTTTTCTGCGATGGTCTTCGAGCATATAGACATCACAAAGATACGCAAACGTGGTATAGTCCGAAACGACACGTGCAAATCCAATCTGCATATTCGCTTGATAAACCCCAAAACACAGCAACGCTTGAAGTGACTTGGCCACCTTATCGCGTAAAATGCCTTTGGCCCAATACGATCGCGTCAGATATTGATGAATTGCATGGATATCTAATCGTGTCGGATCGGTTGAAATCTCATAACCCCCTAAATGAAAAACCTGATATTCCACTATTCGATCATCCTCAATTGACAATACAAATAATTCTTAAATTCCGTCTATTCAAATCTTCTTCCCATGATACGCCAAAATTTGATGATTCTCACCCTGATATCGCCAAGAAACGGCATCTAAAATCTCGGCTTTGCGAGCAGACCGTTCTTTCACAGGCAATTCAACCACCACATTATCCACATCGTGCGGCCCAATGCGCCAGTGACCCAACACAGCACCTTTGAATTCGCCATCAATCAACAAATATTGCAACACCTCTTCACCAGCAAATTGACGTTTAAGCTCAGACGCATGCGCCTGAACCAACGGGTCCGCTTTGTGAAGCATCAATGTCATTTTCGGCACATCTTGAGTTTTCAAATCCACCACATCTGCAAACAACCAACCCGCGCCCAAATCAGCATCTTCAAATGGTACCAAATCACCTGATTGCTCCAGTTCAGCAATCACCAGCTTCAACGACTTGAGTGCCAAGCCCGACCAGTCCTTGACATTTTCCAACGTGGCAAAAACATTCGCCTGAAAAAACCGTCGCAACACTTCCATCGCCGCTTCAGTCCAATCCATATCTTCCAAATCCACATCGGGCCACTCTGCAGAAAACGTATTCCAACCTCGTTCCCAATCGGTATCTTGTTGATCTTCAAACACCAAAAACGCCGTCTGCAAACGATGAAGCGCGGGCATTATTTCCTTATTCAACAACCCCTCACCGTCAAACATCTGTGACTCTTCTTTAATTTGGCGCGGCGTAAGGGGCCCCGTCCCATCTAAAATATCAAACACCGTTTTCTGAAGATAATTCAATTCCTTCAGCGGCTTGCGAAAAGCCGTGGCATAAATTGCCAAATCATCGGCACATACATACCCAATGCCACCGCCCAAAAAACGCCCCTTCAAAAGTGTCTGCTTGCCACGCAACAGATCGGCCACCTTGTGATGCTCAAAAGCCGTGCGATGTACCAATCCCGGCGGGCTGCCTGGATAGGCATACGCCACTGTCGAAACGGGCTGTAACAATCGAAACAGAGGCAAGTATTCTTTCCTTGTTTTCAATGGCCTCGTAAATCCGTGTCGTTTTAATCGCTCAGATAGAATCGTTGTTTTCAACATATCTAACGTGCCTTATCGTGTCACATAGGATAACACATCACTCATTAATTTATTCCCGGTCTCATAAACTTCTTTTGGCGTAGCGCGCATCTCCTTGGCTGTCTGAATAGAGTCAGCATCAACCCGTTCGTCCCCACAACATTGAATCATATCCTCAAACGGAACATGTTGCAAAACGTGAACGCGCATTTAAATCCGCCATCGCACAAGCCCTTATCACGCCGTCCAAACCATCTCTATCAAATCCTTATCAATCTTCTCACGTGTCGTATCTCGATTATCTGAATAGACAAACCCAGCTTTTTGATACAATCGGTGTGCAGCATTGTCACCATCTTCGCACCACAACCACAGTTCACCAAACGTGTTTTCTTTTGCCCAACCAAATACCGCATCCAACAAAGCTTGGCCAAAACCTTGCCGTCTATGTTTCGAATCCACCCACATGTCACCCACACGCCCAGCATCTTTGCGTTCACCATCCAACATCGCAAAAACAGATCCCGAACAGACGTCTCCGTCACAGGCCAAAAGCATCCGCTGTTTACTCGGCGGTGTAAATGACTGGATGAACTTTGTCCAATACGCACTGTCATAAAAAACAGCCTCGGAATATGTAACACCAAACGCCTCTGGCGCATCTGCCAAAGCACGCAACCTCAGCATTCGGCAAAGATCAACCTCATTCGATTGCAAAGCACGAATAGTCAACTGTGTGCCACCTCCAATTTTAAACCATCGGGATCTTCAAAATAGACCGCGTAATAAGTTGGACTGTATTCAGGGCATTCACAAGGTGCATCCAAAACCAGCTCAATCAACCGCCTGTTTTTTCTCATCGCCATTGTCTGTTTTCGACCCGACCTCACCCAAAGCCTTTACCCAATACACGCGCATTTCTTCCCAGTTGCGTCGCTCACCCGATTGGGCAACATAAGAACCACTCGCAAGATAAGGCGGCCAACCCCTGTCTCGATACCCCCGCTGAATGTACAAACGTTGCGCCCCCCGATTGGTCTCAGCCACACACAACCCAATTTGATCGTGACCGTGCGCATACGTCATATGCTCCGCCACATCCAACAACTGGCTTGCAACACCTATTCGTCGATACGATTTGGACACAAAAAGCGACGACACCTCGGG
>JABIFK010000166.1 GCA_018650745.1 Candidatus Latescibacterota bacterium
AGGTGGTTACCATTGCCGAAAACTTTGGTGTGCGATTAACGGGTATTTTGCCACACTACCCACCTGGATAAAGTGACCATTGTAAGCCGCTTTTGTCGCACAAGAGTTGTTGTTGGATGAATAAAACGTTTAATAAAAAAACAGACACCCAAAGAATATGGGTGTCTGTTTTTTTATGTTTTTTTGAAAGCGCTTTTTTTAAGGATCCGTGCTTTGCTCAAGGGGAATTTGAACCGTGAATGTGGTGCCTTCATCGAGGGTACTTTTAACTTGTACGCATCCCCCTATTTGACTGATGAGATGATAACACGTGGCCAAGCCAATGCCATGACCGGTGGGTTTGGTGGTAAAGAACAGTTCTCCAATACGATCTTGGGTTTCCTGATCCATGCCTACACCCGTGTCTGAAACAGAAACATATCCCCAGTCTTGATCTTGCCATGTAGAAATGGTGAGGGTACCGCCACTGTGCATGGCATCGGCGGCATTAAAAATGAGGTTTATGAGCACTTCGTCTAGGAGCGATGCCGCGCCCCTGGTCTTTTGGTTTGCTTGGAGATCCAACACCACCTCTACGGCACAGCCTCTGCGACGTACTTCGTCTTGCCATTTGGGTTGGGTTGTTTTGACACTGGCTTTGACGACATCGTTAAGGTCTATACCGTTTTGTTTTTGCGAGGTGTTGCGGTCTCCTTGAATGCGCCGGGTGACATCAATACCATTTTCTATGGCTTTAATGAGTGCTGTTAGATTGCTTTCGACCGTTGGGGGGAGTTCTTCCAATTTCATGAGTGATGCATAACCGTGTACAGACGTAAATACTTGGTTCAGGCTGTGCACCACACCCGCTGTGAGTTCACCCAAGAGGCGTTGGCGTTCTGTACCTGCCAAGCGATCTAAAAGTTCTTTTTGGGATATTTGTTTGCCACCAATATGGGCTGTGCCCAAAATCTCACCGGATTGAGATTGAATGACAGTACTTCGCCATTGCAAGGGGACGGGTTCTTCAGGGTGATTCAGTTCTATTTCGCCGCGCCACTGTCCATATTCCAAAGTGGTTTCCATAATGTGCGCCACGTGAGTTGGATTGATGATGATGTCCCATAAAAAACGCCCCGTCATCTCATCGGCTCTGCATCCCATTACTTCACCTGCAATTGGGTTGGCATACCGGACCCTGCCATCCATATCTACTAGGGTGGCAACATCATTTGAGACTTCGAGGGTTTGAGTGACCCAATACCTGTGTGGTTGGTCATCAAAGATTGAGCGTGTTGATTGGCTTGTCATATGTTTGGGGGAGTTAATGTGACCTGTTCATCTGCAACGATTTCACTATATAACGAAAATAATACTGCGCAAAGAATGATTTGTCAATCAGATAGATTGCATGTTACATTTCCTGCGATTGCTTCTTTTTTGCGCGTTTAGAGGCTGTATTCTTCATGGTTTTGTATTTCTTAATCTTGAATTGGTTGACATCGGGCAAAGCTCCCTCTATACTTCATTATTATGTGGTTTTGGATTTAATCCTTATTCCTAATTGAATTGTTTATGAATATGCCCACACTTATTGCCAACAGATATGAAGTGCTTGAATCACTTGGTCGTGGTGGATTTGGTTCGGTCTTTAAGGTAAAAGACCAAGAGACGGATGACATTGTTGCGCTCAAATATTTGACAAGCAATGAAAGCAATGGGTTAGATGCCCGTCGCTTTCAGCGTGAGTTTCAGCATCTTTCTCGGTTGAAACACCCTCATATCGTGTCTGTTATAGACATTGGTACTGATGGGGATGCCTGTTATTTTACCATGGAGTATTTGAATGGTGTAACGCTGGAAGATGCGCTGAAGTCACCCGACACAGGATTGTATAGGGTGTTGCAGAATGGTGGCGATGTTTTTAAAGAGGTTTTGGTTCAAATTTGTGAGGCGTTGGCGTGTATTCATGCACAAGGTTTGGTGCACCGAGATTTAAAACCTGCCAACATCTTTTTGCAGTCAGACCAAAATGGCCCTCATGTCAAGATCCTTGATTTGGGCTTGGTCAAGTTTCGAAACGATGACCCCAGCCCTTTGACCGAAGAAGGCATTATGCTGGGTACGGTGCATTACATGTCGCCCGAGCAAATTAGAGGTGTGCATGTAGACCATCGAGCTGATTTATACACGTTGGGCATTGTGCTTTATGAAGTCTTAACTGGACAGAAACCATTCATGGGACAAAACTCTGCAGCAGTGGTTTTGAAGCATTTGAATGAGGTGCCCGTGCCGCCCCGTGTTTATAACTTGGATGTGCCACTCGATTTGCAATTGGTGGTCTTGAAGCTGCTCGAAAAAGAACCCGAGCGACGCTATCGACTTGCAAATGATCTGCTAAAAGATTTGGACGGAACCAAGTCTTATGCCGGACGAGATTTTGCTATCAGTGAACCGCCACTTTTACTACAGCACCCTCGTTTTTTGGGGCGATCAGAAGAAATGGCGCAGGCACGAAAGTTGTTGAAAGATGTGCAAGCAGGGAAAGGTTGTGCACTTTGCATTTCGGGGCCTGCAGGGATTGGTAAAACGCGGTTCTTAGAAGAACTTAAAGCCGATGCCAAATTGTGCGGGATGCAAGTGATGTATGGTGCGTGCTTTGAAGATCATACAGCACCATTTCAACCCATTATCGAGTGCATTCGATCGGTTGAAAAACAATTGGGTGGTTTAAATGCTTGGGTGCGTGATGAAGACCTAAAGGAGTTGGCAAAACTGTTTCCAGAGTTGGGAGCGAAACCGGAGACGTCACATAAAATCCCCTTCCAGTCTATAAACCAAGAAGATATGTTTTGTGCACTGCTGCAACTGTTAAAAGACTTGGGGCATCGTACATCTTTAATGCTTTGCATCGACGATATACAGTGGGTTGATCAAGGTACACAAGAATTTATTGCTTTTTTGTGTGAGCGTTTGGATCTGTTGCCTATTTATTTGTTTTTGGCACAAAGACCTCAAAATGATATAGAATCGAAGTGGCCAGTACACACGGAAAAACTTGCTTTGGACCCCTTGGGACCAAAAGGTTCAAAAGAGCTTCTGATCTCTATGTTTGGAACTGCAGATATTCCTCAAAAATTCTGCAATGATATTTGTGAGCTTTCGGGAGGTAATCCTTTTGCAGTTCTTGAAATTGCTAAAGCGTTGTTTTCAAACAAAACTATTGTGTGGAGGCAAAATAAATGGGTTTACACAACCGATACAGACAAGTTGCCTGCCGAAATTTCTAAGGCGATTGCTTTACGTTTAGAGTGCCTTTCTGAGGCCGATCAACAGATTTTACGCTATACGGCTGTCATTAATCGGCCCTTTGACTTTGACCTGATGGCCACACTTTTAGACAAAGGTGATACGGAATTATTTGAACAGCTTGAACGATTGGTGCAACATTATTTTTTAAAAAAAGATACACAGGATCATTACCACATATTTCATGGTCTTATTACGCAAACGGTTTGTGAGTATTTATCCTTTGATACGAAAGAGTTGTTGCACTTAGAATTGGCTCAGGTATTGGCAGCATCACCCGTCGCAGATAATATGGCTAACGAAATAGCGCAACATTTTTTGCTGGCAAACGTTGGAAATGATGCGTGGCCTTTTTTAATCCAATCTGGAGATTTTGCATGTGTGGCATACTCGTTTGTTGATGCCAAAACTAATTACAAACAAGCTCTTGATATTGTAGGAAAAACATATGAGCCAACATCCAAAACTTATTTGGATGTGCTATGTAAATATGTGGATGCGTTAAGATGGGCGCGGGATTGGGATGGGGTAAAAAAAGTTGCGGGGGCAGCGCTACATCTGCAAGACTTGGCACCTTATTATTATGGTAGATTGGTCAGTATTTATGCTGTTCACCTTATGGTTGATGGGAAGTTTGATGAAGTAGAAAAATTAATAAAGAGGGCACTTGAAAATATAAAGGAACCTCAATTTGATAAAGTCAAAATACAATTGTACATAGCTCTTAGTCAGTTTTATTGGGCAAAAGGGGAGTATGGGGAAGCTACAAAATGTAATGAAGCTATTGTCGATATATGTCAAAATGCGATAGAACCATTTTATAAAACATTTGGCTATTATATAATGGGGCATGACCACCTAAGTAACAGTCGATTTGGTGCAGCAGAAACAGCTTTTCTGACAGCTCTCACAGAGTTTGAGTCGTTGCATAAGGATAGACGTTACATTCTGGGATGTCGTGCCGCATTACGTGAAATTTATACATATCGTGGGCGATTTCGGGAAGCTGAAACATTCAGTAAACAAATTATTGAAAATGCCCAAAACACAGGTATTAAAATAGCAGAGATGTATGAAACAATAGATTTGGGGTATATCTTTTTTGAACAAGATAAATTTGATCAAGCAGAGCTTTGTTATTTCAAAGTAATTGAGATATTTAAGAAAACTAAGGATAACAATAAGCTTTGTCAGGCATATGTGCGTTTATCGGAGTTGTATCTTAAACTAGATGACTCCGATAAAGCTTTGAGATATGCGCACGATGCTGAAAAGATTATGAGCCCCAATCTTACGCGTCAAAGTCAAGTCTATCGAGCATTGGGAAAATCACATGCTGCATTGGATGATTTTGATCAGGCTGAGTCCTGCTTTGAAAAGAGTCGGACTTTATTGGAAAATGTTCAAGGCTGTCACTTTGCGTTGGCTTTATTTGAATTTGGCACGTTTTATTTTAATATTGGCAAATATAAAATAGCGGAAGAGCAGGTGGGGCAAGCCATGCAGCTTTTTCAAAAAATGGGGGCTAATCATTTTTTAGGAAAAGCACAAAAGGTTTGGGATCGCATGATCGATAACAAAAAATCTGCTGTGACAGCTACAGATATCTCCGAGGTTATTGAGCGCACTTTAAATACAACACAATTGCTGGATGAAGCGATAGATCGGCTATTGCAAGTGACACACGCTGATCGCGGTTTGATTTTGACGGTAGAAAATGGTCAACCTCGCCTGCAAACCGCATGTTCTCGGCACTTAGATGAAACAAGTTTAAATGATATCAGCACAACGGTTGTACAAGCGGCGGTTGAATCAGGTGTCTTGATTGTGACAAGCGATGCTTCAAATGATCCAAGATTTGAAGACTGTGTGAGCATTGCTGATTCGAATGTGGGGTCTATTTTGTGCATGCCCCTAAAGGCGCGCAATGGCGATGTGATTGGTGCCGTCTATGCCGATCGCGCTGGTGATGTGGATTTTTCTGTGGAAGCTGTTTCGTTTTTTAAATCTTTTGCTGCGTTTGTTG
>JABIFK010000368.1 GCA_018650745.1 Candidatus Latescibacterota bacterium
CGGGGCTGTTCTATCTGATTGATTTGCATTTGGAAGTGCCGGGCAATATGTCTGTGAATGAAGCTCATTTATTGGGGCATGACGTGAAAGATGGGTTGATGACGGAATTGCCAGAAATTGGTGATATTATTGTTCACATTGAACCCGCCGAAAAATCAAAAAAGCCCGCCTAATTGGTGGGCTTTTTTGATTTTAGTAGATCTTTTGGTTTGCGGAGTTTTTGAATGTGCGATGGTTTGAGTTGATTTAGCGACTCCAATTTATTGAACAATATACGGGGCAAGTTTTTCGAGGTTGGGTTCAACGCCTAAACCCGGTGTTTGTGGAATTGCGTAAGCGCCTGCAACAGGTTGGATGGACGGCGTGAAATATTGCTCAGAAATGGCCATTTGGGTGGGTTGGTATTCAACCACGCGAAGGTTCGGACTGGCTGCGGCAACGTGGAGTGTGGCGGCAGTGTAAACGGCAAGTCCGGCACCAATGTGAGGGGCAACGGCCAAACCGAAAGCGTCGCACAAATTGACAACGCGGTGGCCTTCGGTAATGCCGAGGCGACCAATGTCGGGTTGAGCGAGATCAAAGGCGCGTTGCAAAATACGTTCTTTGAAATGATAACGGGTGCGATATTCTTCACCCAGTGCAATGGGGATATCGACAGCTGAAGGCAGTGCGGCTTGGCTGTAGATATCTTCGGCGTTGATGGCACATTCCATAAAACCGACATTGTATTTTTCAAAATGACGGGCCAGCGCAACGGCTTCATCGGTGGTATACGCCCAGTGCGCGTCGACAAAGAGTTCAATGGTGTCGCCAAAAGCTTCGCGGACTTTGCGAATGGTTTCGGCGTCTTGTTGCACGCCAAACCCGAGTGCGAGTTTGATGCGGGTAAATCCTTTGCTGACCCATCCGCGGATCTTTTCGATCTGTTCTTCTGTTGTTTCGGCGGGTACGCCGGAGACGTAACACGGTAAGTCTTTGTGATAGGTGCCACCCAAGAGTTTGTAAATGGGTTTGTTTGTGGCTTTGCCCACAATATCCCAAAGCGCAATATCACAGGCCGAAACAGCATCGACCATAAAACCAGCATCGTGGCCTCGGTCGCGCGTGAAGTTGTAGATGCGGTCGCGCAAATACACACGATCGAAGGGGTCTTGTCCGATGAGTGCTGGCGCGACAAGTTCGCTGACCAGTTGGCCCACAATGTGTGCAACCAAGGCCGATTGGGGTTCGCCCCAGCCTTCAATGCCGTCGTCTGTGGTAATGCGAACCAAGAGGCTTTCGGTGAAGAGGTTGTACGACGAGCGGTAATGGGTGTGCGTGACGTAGTTGCCCATTTGTCCCGCATTTTTATCGGTACCGTGCCCGCCCATATACGCTTGGCCCGGAATGCGAACGGGAAACGTTTCTACTTTGGCAATTTTCATGTCAATCCTTAGGTGGAGCGAATCGGCGAATCGGCGAATCAACGAATCAACGAATCAACGAATCAACGAATCGGAGAATCAAAGTCGAAGGTTGCGCACATCTTCGGCTTCGAGACCCCAGTAAGAACACGGTATCTCATCAACCTCTAAGCGATGGGACAGCGTGATCACTTCGTGGGTGTGGACGGGGTTGAGGAGATGGATTTCAATCATATCGCCAATATAAGGATATGAATTTACTTTGGCAATTTTTCCTTGTTTTGCCTCATCAAATGTTCGTAATATCAGGTACGTTACAAATTGTTTCTGACCCAAAAACATTTATTATAGGGATTATATAAAAATGGATAAAGCTGTGATCATGGCTGCTGGACTGGGCACACGTATGCAGCAACAGAATGGAGATGGGAGCATAGATTCGCATCAAGCACGTGTTGCAGATACGGGCATTAAAGCTCTCATTCCCATTGATAGGCCATTTTTGGACTATGTGATGTCTGCGTTGGCCGACGCAGGTTATCAAGAGATTTGTTTGGTCGTTGGGCCAAAACATCAGGCATTAAGGGATCACTATAGAGATTTGGAGACAAAACGAGTCACCATTCATTTTGCGGAGCAAAAAGAACCAAGAGGAACTGCCGATGCAGTTGCTTCGGCGGAATCCTTTGCAAATGGCGACCCCTTTGTGGTGATCAATTCAGATAATTATTATCCCGCAGAAGCCTTAAAGTTACTCAGGAACATGGATAGCTGTGGCACTGTTGCATTTGATCGTGAAGGTTTATTACAAGGCAACATACCAGCAGAACGCATTGCTCGATATGCCATTTTAGATATTGATGATCATCGGCATTTGCAGGGCATTGTTGAAAAACCTGATCCAGCTTGGGTTGGTACATTGCCAGAACCTATTTGTGTCAGTATGAATTGTTGGCGATTTGATAAAGATATTTTTGTTGCGTGTCGCAATATAAAACCGTCTGTTCGTGGTGAATTGGAAATGGCTGATGCCGTCCAATATTTAATAGATAAACGAGACAAATCGTTTTATGTCGAAACTGTGAGTTTACCTGTACTGGATATGACCAGTCGATTGGATATCGTTTCTGTTACAAAACACTTGTCGGAAATATCGGCGTCGTTGTAAAAAGAGTCGATCAAAATGAAAGCCCCGGTAAAGCGGCGGGTGCCGTTACCGGGGCTTTTGCGTGCGTGGGATGGCGGTTGCGTTAACGTGATTGCCCTCTCTCCCCCGAGGAGGGTAATCGCGCAAGAGCACCCCAATGGCTCACTTAAGGAGCATCATTTTACGCACGCTGCGATACGAGCCAGCTTGCAAGCGTACAAAGTAAATGCCGCTTGCAAGGATTTGGCCGTTTTGGTTTTTGCCGTCCCAGGTGATGCGGTGGAACCCGGCTTCTTTTATGCCCGAAGTGAGCAGGCGGATTTCTTGACCCAGGGTGTTGTAAATGGCCAAGTGCATTTCGCCTGTTTGAGGCAGTGAGAAAGGGACGATGGTATCTGGATTAAAGGGATTGGGATGGTTTTGGTTTAAGGCGTAACCATTTGGAATGGCGCGCACGTCGGTTTGTTTGACGCCAAGTGTGGCGATTTGTCCGGTTGGACTTGCAACCAATGCTTCGGAAATTTCGATCTTAGATGTTGCTGTGGGGGCGATCACACGGAAGCGCAGGTGTGCTAAATCTGTGTTGCCATTGAGTGAAGATTGTAACACGTCGGAGAGGTGTAAAGTTCCGACTTTGTGTTCGGTGAGCAAGGCAATACTTTGATCGGTGGCAAACTGTGAAGCGTGTGCGTTTGTTGCACCTGAAAACGCGAGAACAGAAGGGTCATAGTTGATTTGCAAACCATACCCTTGCACGTTTCCAACCTCTGAGAGTTGAACAGTGAGTTCAACTTCTTCTGGTGAGTTGGTGGTGTGCGTTTGCATGTGGATTTGAGTATTGCCGTTGATGTTTGGCCCAACAATTTTGCTGGCTCGTGTTATTTTGCCTGCGGGTTTGCCAAAGGCTTGTGCAAAGGTGATAAAGTCAGAAAATCCAATGTCACCACTGCTGTCGAGGTCAAAACGTGCGTCGTATTTGGCATCGCCAGTGGTAGCGCCAAATGCTTGTGCGAACATGATAAAATCAGGGAAACCCACTTCTCCGTCACCATTAAAGTCGGAAGAGGGTGTTGTAGAAACGGGTTCGATGCCAATGGCAACACCACTTCCAGCACCCAATTCAAGCGTTTCTTGTTCGGTGCCTGTGGAGAATACCGCGGTGGTGAGTGTGATTGATGAGGGTGCGCTAAACCCTTCTAAAACACTGAAGGTGGCTTGACCCACGCTGCCCGAACTTTCGGCGGTTGGCCCGCTACCTAAGAACGCTGCATTGATTGAGATGCGTCCTGTTTCTGGAATGGTGATGGGTGACGCACCGGCGAAGATGCCCGTGACGTCGAAACGTTCGAAATTGAAATGGGTGGCATCATATTCTAAGACCACCTGATATCCGGCTAACCCAATGGCGTCACGTGTGGCCACCACATCAATGGTAAAAGTGTCACCCACATTGGGTGCGGCAATGCTGCGCTGTCCTTGGTCGCCTGATTGTGTGTTCATATCTAGGACCACTGCCGCTAAAGATTGTGGCGTAGGGTCTGTTTCGCTGAACGTTAAGAGTTGAATGGTCAAATCTTCTGTGACACTGCCGGCAGTGACTGTGACTTTTTGTTCACCGGTGCCTTTGAGCTCTGACGTGGCGAGGCCATTGTGTGTCATTACTTCTGTTTCTGTAAATGTGCCATCCCCTGAAGCGACATCGAAGTAAACGGGAATGCCGTCTGTGATGGTTGCACCTAAGGCATCGACAATTTCGACTTGGACGACAGAGGTATGGTATCCATTGAAAGGTTCTTCACCTTGTGTGAGTTTGAAACGCATCACAAGGCGTGATTGTGCCGGGACGATTTCTGCAGAGATGCCTGCGGTGACAACGTCGGCAGCATTGCGACTTTGAAGAACCACACGGGGCACACTTACTTCTGTGCCCGTGAAGTTGCTGTTGCGAACTCTAAAGCGGAAGACACCCAAAAGCCCTTCGCCAGAGACGACATGTGCGTTTGTCGCACCCAAGATGCCACTTGCAAAGCTGACGCGGTTGCTGGTGACCACGGGCGGTAGTGCAACGGCCA
>JABIFK010000279.1 GCA_018650745.1 Candidatus Latescibacterota bacterium
AAAAGATTACGTTGACGGTTCAGTTGGTAGAGATTATGACGTGGGGAGAAAGTGTGTTTGAATAAAGGCGCGAACTTTTGCGTTTCCTTTCATTTGCAGAGCTGTGCGTTCTTCCCACATGAGTTCTGAGAGGTATTTGCTTGTTTGTGGGTCTATTTGAAGGGCGCTGAGCGGTGCTCACTTTAAAATGTTTGTAAAATGTTCTTTTTTGATATTGAAGATGAGTTTCTTGGCTTCGGCAACACGCGGGCGTTTTTCACGGCTTTTTTCTTTTTCGATGAAAACTTCTAAAGCTTCAATGGCTTTATTGGGTTGCTCGTTGAGATAATACGCTCGGCCAAGATAGTGATAGGTTTGTAGGTTGGTTGCATCGTGGTGGAGGGTGCGTTGAAAGTGCACGATGGCTTTGGTATAGATTTGGGTGTTGAAATAGGCCAATCCCAAACGCAAATGCAGGTCGGCATTTTCTGATTCTGTGCCGAGTGCTTTTCGAAATGATTGTATGGCTTGTGCATAGTTTTTTTCGTAAAAAGCAAGATTGCCCAAGCTGATGTGAGCTTCGGTGTAATTGGGGTTGTGTTTTAGGGCTTCATGATAGGCTGTGGCGGCGCTTTTGATGTTGCCCTGTTTGCGGTAGACCATGCCGAGATTGTGATGCAAGACGTGTTGGTTGTTGTCCCATTTGGCATTTTGAAGGGCTGTTTTGTAGGTTTGAATTGCGCTGTCAAATTGGTTCGTATAATAGTAGGCCAGTCCAAGGTTGAGATAGGCGTCTGCATAGGTTGAATCGTTTTGAATGGCTTTTTGGTAAACGACAATGGCCTGATTTGGATATCCGCTGTGGTAATGGGCCAAACCCAGGAGATTGGGCACCCATGCCGATTGGGGTTTGAGGCGCGCGGCAATACGATATCTTACAATGGCGTCGTTGTATTCACCTGCGTAATAGTGTAGTTTGCCCAAATCAAATTGGGCGTGAAAAAGGGTTGAATCGGCTTGGATTGCGCGGTAGAAGTAGGCGCTTTTCTGGCTGTCTTTGTTGAGTAGGCGACCATATAGATAGATGAAGTGTGCATTTTGAGGGTGATTGCGCAGGTAAGTAAGGTATTCGTCTTTTAAGGCGTTGGAATCATCTGATTTGAGTACTAGCTTTTGATAATTAAGATGGGCTTGCAGATCATTGGGGTTGCGTTTGATGGCGCGTTTAAAATAGTCGCGTTCAACACTGTCATCTGCTATACTGGATGTTGAAAGGGAAAGGCCTGCAAAGAGCAAGTATATGAGCATGGTTATTTTATAACGTGTGTTCACAATATGTCTCCAACGTGCTCGATGGCTTAGATATTTGGTTGTTTATGGGCTGTCTTTTAAAGTAGAGGAATTTTTATGGCGCGTCAAACAGAGTTTGCACAATTGATTGAGACCATAGATGATGTGCCACGTGATTTGGCGTTTCACCCAAGCACGGTAACCGAACCCAAGGTTTTGACGGGTGACCAAGTGGCATCTTATAATGCAAATGGATATGTGAAAGGGATTCAGGTTTTTGATGAGGCGGAAATGTTGGCACACCGTTGTTATTTTGATGTGTTGTTGGAAAAGGCCATCGCAGAGGGTGGCAACAGTTATTCATTAAGTTCGGCGCACTTGACATATGCGGGGGCATACGATTTGTTGACGCATCCGCGCATTGTGGCTTATGTGAAGGATATTTTGGGAGATAATGTTATTGGTTGGGGCGCACATTATTTTTGTAAGTTGCCCAAAGATGGCAAGCGTGTGTCTTGGCACCAAGATGCAAGTTATTGGCCAATGACGCCGTCTAAGACGGTAACGGTTTGGTTGGCCATTGACGATGCCGATGTTGAAAACGCGTGTATGCGGTTTATACCCACATCGCATTTGCATGGTCATTTGACGTATCATTTGAGTGAAGAAGATGAAAACAATGTGTTGAACCAAACGGTGGCAAATGCTGAAGAATTGGGTGCGCCTGTGGATGTGGAATTGAAAGCCGGTGAGGTTTCGATGCACAGTGATTTGCTGTTGCACGGATCTGAAGCAAATGAGTCGAATAGGCGTCGGTGTGGCATTACATTGCGATATTGCGCAGCAGATGTGCGTGCTTATATGGGATGGAATGATAAAGGGGTGGTGGTGAGTGGGAAAGATGAAACGGGTTTGTGGACGAACCCACTGAGACCGGAGTTGGATTGATGATGAAACAAAAGACGGTTTGTATGAGATGGGGATCTTTACTTTTTCTAATTGTTTTGTGTACTGCTTGTGGGCCAGATGTTGAAGTGGTTAAAGAAGATCAAACAGAGTACCAGGTGTATTGGGATGAAGAAAAGCGAGACTTTGTTCGACATGGATATTTCAAAGCGTTTTATGAAAGTGGAAAAATTAAAGCAGCTGGGGAATATGACCATAGTTATCGACGCGGTATTTGGACACAATGGTATGAAAATGGTCAA
>JABIFK010000558.1 GCA_018650745.1 Candidatus Latescibacterota bacterium
GCATAGATGATGATGTGCATACGCATATTCCT
Source organism: Candidatus Latescibacterota bacterium (assembly GCA_018650745.1). Lineage (GTDB taxonomy): Bacteria > Latescibacterota > UBA2968 > UBA2968 > UBA2968 > JABIFK01. Next base: position 33 of record JABIFK010000558.1, read on the forward strand.
GAGTTGCCAGACTATGGCGATGTGATTACGCTTCGTCATTTGGTGCATCACACGAGTGGTTTGCGAGATCAGTGGGATTTGTTGCGCATTGCGGGTTGGCGTGAAGACGATGTGAAGACCAATGAGGATATGTTGTATTTGGCTTGCCGTCAGCGTGCGTTAAACTTTAGACCCGGTGATGAATTCTTATACAGCAATACGGGCTATACTTTTTTGGCTTTGATTGTTGAACGTTTAATGGGAGTATCTTTTCGCGCATTTACACACGCGCGTATTTTTGAGCCATTGGGAATGTCTGATACGCACTTTCACGATGACCACACGGAATTGGTTGTGGGGCGCACATCGGCTTATGTACCCATTGGGCAGAAATACCAAGTGAAAATACCTATGTTTGATACAGTCGGTGCGACGAGTTTGTTTACGACCGTGGAAGATTTGGCACGTTGGCATACCAATTTTGAAACCGGTGTTGTGGGCAACGTGGTGTTTGACAAGATGCATGAACGGGGTATTTTGAACTGTGGTAAACAAATAACCTATGCGTTTGGTTTGTCTGTGGATACCCATCGTGGTTTAAAAAGTGTGCAGCACAGTGGCGCTGACGCCGGTTATCGAAGCCATTTTACTCGGTTTCCCGATCAAGGTACCGCAATAATTGTGCTAAGCAATTTGAGCACGGCCAACCCGGGAGGCCGTGTTAGGCAGATGACAGATGTGTATTTTAAAGATGTATTAGAGCCCTCGCCTCAAAGTGAAACATCGCCTGCTGTTTCTGAAACAGTATTTGAGGTCGAGATTTTTCGGGCTGATTATGTGGGTACATATTATTGTGCCGATGTGGATGCAACGTATACAATTTTGGACGAGGACGGCGACCTCGTTGTTCGGCATTATAAGCGACAAAAATATGTGCTGGATGCTGAGGCTGAGGATGTGTTTCGGGGCAAACCTGAGTCTTGGAAATTTCAGCGTAGTGCAGATGGGTGTGTTTGTGGGGCGTCGGTTTCTACGGGTAGAGTACGAAATCTGTGGTTTGCCCGACGAGGGTAAACCCTTGTAAGAGTTGCAAATAAAAAAGGCGATCCAATACAATGGATCGCCTTTTTTATTTGCCGTTGCATTTTTAGCTTGCAATGCGCTTGAGAAATGCTTCAATGTCAATGTTGTATTTGGTGGGGTCAAGCACTTGCGAAATTTCGCGTTGTTCACCCGCAGAAGCATCGTCTAAGTCCATCACGACGGGCACGTGGCGCTCTTTGCCATACCGTGTGCGGATGATGCCAACTTTGGGCTTTTTGGGGTTGAGTGGGTTGGGTTCATATACAATGCCCACTTCTTCGGTGTTGAGCAATACAAGGCTGCCAACCGGATACAATCCCAAGCTTTTGATGAAGAGATCGACAATATCGGCCGAAAATTCTTTGTCACGGTTGCCATAGATACGGTTGAGTGCAAAGTGCGGTGGCAATGCGGGTTTGTAAACACGGGCCGCAGTGAGGGCATCGTAGACATCGGCGATGGCTGTCATTTGGCCAAAGCGATGAATTTGTTGCCCCGTGAGCTTGTGCGGGTAACCCGAACCATCCCACATTTCGTGATGTTGCGTGGCAATAAACATCATTTCTTCAGATATGCCACCCATATCGATGAGGATTTCTTCACCATAAAGGGTATGTTTGCGCATTTCGGCCAGTTCGTGCGGTTCAAATCGGCCTGGTTTGTTCAAGATTTCAAGGGGCACCTTGGTTTTGCCTATGTCGTGCAAAAGGGCCGCATTGGCCAACATTTCGCAGGTTGCTTGATCCATGCCGTCGGCAAAAGCAACGGCCAAGACCAAGGTGGCCACATTTACGCAGTGTGCTGCCGTATAAGCATCGTGTTCTTTGATGCGGGTGAGCCCCACCATAGCATCAACGTTTTGGAAGACGGCTTGGGTCATGAGTTTGCCAGCTACTTTGAGCTTGGCCTGATCCATTGTGCCACCCATGGCCACATTGCCCATGACGTCTTTAAGTGCGTTGGTCACTGCAGATTTGGTCTTTTTGGCTATTTTAAGTGCTTCACGATATTCTGTTTTGCGCCCTGGTGGCAGAGGCTTTTTCTTGTGTTCTCGCTGTTTGGGTGTTTCGAGATTGGGCTGCGTTATGACCTCGCCACCCTCGGTGTCTGTGCCTTTTGACGTGTCGATTGTGACATTGGCCAACCCAGCTTCTTTGATACGCCGAATCTGGTTTGCCGAGGTAATTAAAACACCTTTGCCCAGCAATTTCAGGTTCTTATTAGATGAACCCTTGACCGATTCTTGGATATCGGCTTCCATATACATGCCGACTTTGAGCTGGTCTATGTTGATTTTTTTCTTGGCCATTTGCACTTTTACGGGATGGGTTAGATGAAATGCTACACAGTTCAAAATGTAATGAGAAGGGGCAGGCGTGTCAAGCAACAGATGATGAGGTATTTTATAAAGCTTATCTTATGTAAAACTGTCCATTTGGTGAACAATTTTGGCAGGTTGGCGTTTGGCAATTTCAGTGTCTTGATGATTGACTTTAGGGGCTATTGTTCGGCGGTTGATATGGTATTTTGGGTTTTGTCGTATTCTTGAAGTTGTCTGCGTAGGCTACGTAAGTCTTGCATGTCGCGGCGATGTTGTTGTGCCATTATTTGAGTGAGTGGCATGAGAATCTTGAACCCGATATTGGGATCTGTGTCAATGAGGCTCATGAGATCGGGTTGAAAAAAACCGATGAGTGTGCTGAATTCTGCAGCGACCATGCCACTGGATCGAGGAGATGAGTCGAGCAATGAAAATTCACCAATCAATTCTCCCGGCAAGAGCGTACCAACGATAATAGAGTCCTCATCACGGCCCCGACGTACCACATGTACGGCACCCGATTGAATGACGTACATACCCAACCGAGGTGCTTGAGCCCGTATGACGGTTTCGCCAGGGCCAAATGTGCGTATATGGACAATGTGTTCCAGCTTGTCTAGTTCTGAATAGGTAAGCAGTTCAAAAAACGGTAATTCAGAAAAAAGATCCAGGACCGACCGAATTTGATGGTCTTGATCGAGGTTACTCCATTCGAAGTCTTTGGCTGATACAGCCATGAATGGCTCCATAAATTGGCTAATGATTATGTGACAATTTTACTTAATCATTGGGGTAGAGATAATGATTGGGCAACATAATGACAGAAGGGTTTGTCTGTCAAGCACATGTTCCTGATGCAATGTTAGAAGGTGTTATACAATAGAATATGAGTGGGATTTGTGATGGCTGGAGCATGTTTCTGATTTGGAGGTAGATGAGCACATTTGTAAAAAAAACCAGCTTACTTGATAATATCCCTCGGGTTATTGGTTTCTGGACAGGGCTCTAATCTGTTGACCCAGCACATTGGGTTTGTTATTTTTTCGAATTTAAAGTAGCGATTCTTGCCAGGCATCTTCTTTGAAACCTAGAAGGCCTGTTGATTTGCTGAGTAAAAAGGGACGTTTGATGAGTTTTCCATTCTGAGAGAGCAAATCAATGGCTTCTGCGTCGGTCATTGTGGGTAGTTTGTCTTTCATTTTAAGTTCGCGATATTGCACGCCTGAGGTGTTGAACAGCTTGCGTAATTCGCTTTTTTGGAACTTAAGCATTTGTTTGAGTTCGGCTTTGGTGGGTGGTTTTTCGGTAATGTCTATTGATGTGTAAGCTATATTGTTGGCTTCGAGAAATTTGAGTGCATTTCGACACGTGCTGCATTTTGGATATTGGTAGATTTTGAGCGGCATTGGAAACTCCCTTGGTAAATTGGTTGGACATTGGTATTTTGGATTGGCAATGTAGGTTTGTTTTGGAGCAGGGTCAATTGGGTTTTAAACGCGTTGACGTATATAGAGGGTGTGAAATTTTATGGCTTTGGTGATGTTGAACAATATCGGGCTTTCTTTCGGTGATCCGGCTTTATTGGTTGATCTGAGTTTGCAAATTGGTCAGGGTGAGCGTATTTGTTTGTTGGGGCGCAACGGAACTGGCAAATCCACACTTATGAAAATGATGGCGGGTGACGTGTTGCCTGATAAGGGGGACGTGGTTTTTCAAAAAAACACACGTGTGGCATTGCTGGGGCAAGATGTGCCCGATGGGTTGACTGGAACCGTGCGTGAGGTGGTTTCAGAACATGTGCCCATTGTACAAACGGGACCAGATGTTGTTGATGTGGTGCTCACGCGAATGGGGTTGGACGCGGAGGTTGGATTTCAAACGCTTTCTGTTGGGCTAAAGAGACGGACTTTATTGGCCAGGGCCTTGGCCGCGCAGCCTGATGTGTTGTTGCTTGATGAGCCGACGAATCAC